>NZ_PZKN01000056.1 GCF_003046795.1 Desulfonatronum sp. SC1
CCTCCCCCACCGTCCTTGCGCCACCCTCCCTTTCCGCGCGTGCTGCTGACGTGCTTGTTCTTTCTCACCGGAACATACCTTCTTTTTCCACCGTCGCATCAGGCATGGGTCAGACAGACGTTTCCTGTTGGAGACATTTTTGAATAGACGCCGGACGCGCTTCGCTTATCCGGCCTACATGAAAACAGTTGCTCCACCACAATTCCGGGATTCTTTGTAGGCCGAACAAAGCGATAGCCGCATCCGGAACAACGGCTGCACAGTGGTGTATGCCCAGACTTTTTGAGCAATTACGACATTTACAACCACCAACCCAAAAGGAGTACTTCCCATGAACACATCGCCTCGCCTGTCCCGGAGTTTTGTCCTGACAGGGGCCTTGCTGGCCCTGGCTCTTTTCCTGTCTTCCCCGGCCCTGGCCCAGAGCGTTAAGCAGGAAAAAGCCATGGATTGGCTGAATTCCTATGCCGCGGAAATGCTGCAAAGCCGGCCGCATTTCATCGGCTATCCCATCAACCAGGACATGGAGCTGCAAGGGTTCTACAAATGGTACATGGAAAGCGGTCTTTATGAAGCGGCCATGAACAATGTGGGCGACCCGTACAAGCCCAGCGGCCTGCTCTTGAACACCCACCCGTTTGAGCGGGATGTCATCGACTATTTCGCGCCCCGGTTCGGGTTTGACAAGGATTACTGGGGGTTCGTCACCGCCAGCGGGACCGACGGCAACAACCACGGCGTGTACTTCGGCAAGAAGGTCTTGCAGGCCCAGTCCGACCTGCCGCCCCTCGCCTACGTTTCCGAGGAGGCCCACTATTCCATCAAGAAGCTGGCCGATGTTCAGGGTGTGGAACTGCGCCTGATCAAGGCCGACCCCATGGGCCGGATGGACCTGGCCGACTTCGAGGCCCAGCTTGATCCGACCCGCCCGGCCCTGGTGGTCATCGCCATGGGCACCACGTTCAAGGGCGGCATCGACAATCAGATGGGCATCAACGCCATCCTGGAGAAGGCCGGCCCGCCCGCGGTGTACCGCCACCAGGACGCGGCCCTGTTCGGAAGCATCCTGGGCTTTCTGCCGCCCCCGGCCAGCGACCTGGTGAACAGCGCCAAGATGGGCTTCGATTCCATCGCCATCTCCGGGCACAAGTTCTGGGGCCTGGACGAGCCCGCTGGTGTTTTCATCTCCACCCAGTTCGTCCGCGACAACATCAATCCCTTCCAGGTGGCTTACCTCAAGGACGCCGTACCCACCATCACCTGCTCCCGCAGCGCCATTTCCCCGCTCAAGCTGTGGTGGAAGATCACCTTTTCCGAGCCCGACGTCTTTGAACAGCAGGCCGCCCAGCTCATCGCCAACGCCGAATACCTGCACGCGGAGCTGCAAAAGCTGGGCATCAAATCCTGGCTCAACGAGTATTCCAACACCGTGTTCTTTGAGCGGCCCAGCCAAATCATCATGGATTACTACGGCCTGGCTCCGGACGTGCATCCGGAGCAGGGAGAACTGGCCCACGTTCTGCTCATGCAGCATGTGAGCAAGGACTTGCTGGACGCGTTCATCGCGGACATGAAGAAGGACTTCGGGAAGTAATACCAATTCTACTTCGGTAATGCGTTATTCGCTTGAAAAAATGCAGCTATCCGGGTCGGGGTCGGTATCGGAACAGGAAGAATTTTTAACGCTTCCCAGCGTTTTCGATTCCGATCCCGATTCCGACTCCGACCCCGGCAACAACATTACTGTCCTCCACGTTGACGAATAACCGTAAATGTAAAGTCTGACGCAGCCAAAAGGAAAATGGGCCGTTTCTGGATGAAAATTGGCATTTCGCGGAGATCAAAAGAGCCCTGGGGTGAGGATGAAAGACTACAAGCCACGCCACGTGGACACCGATTATTCCCTGGAGAGAGTTCCATCCTCGGCACGCAAGGGGTTCTGGTCCATGTTCGTGATCATGCTCGGTTTTACCTTTTTCTCGGCTAGCATGAGTGTCGGCGCGAAAATCGGGAACGGACTGGATTTCCATGATTTCCTGATGGCGGTCGTCATCGGGGGGGCAATACTTGGGGCGTATACCGGAACGCTGGCGTACATCGGCAGCAGCACCGGGTTGAGTCTTGATCTTCTTGCCCACCGGTCGTTCGGCACCCTTGGTTCGTACCTGCCTTCGGCGCTGATAAGCTTCACCCAGGTAGGCTGGTTCGGGGTCGGCGTGGCCATGTTCGCGATCCCCGCGGCGGAGCTTTTGCTAATCAACCCGTTCGCGCTCTTGCTTCTTGCCGGGACGCTGATGACGGGATCGGCGTACTTTGGAATCAAAGGGCTTGAGGTCATCAGCTTTATTTCAGTCCCGCTGATCACGATCCTCGGTGTCTACTCCATGGTAACGGCCACCGCGGAAGGGGGAGGCCTTGTCGGGATCTTTGCCCGCTCCGCGGGGGATCTGACGGTATTTGCCGCCGTGGGCATGGTCATCGGTTCCTTCATCAGCGGCGGCACCGCCACGCCGAACTTCGTCCGCTTTGCCAGGACCAACAAGATAGCCGTCATGACCACGGTGGCGGCCTTCTTCATCGGTAATACCCTGATGTTCGCCTTCGGCGCGGTGGGTGGGGCCTTTACCGGAAAGGACGACATTTTCTACGTGATGATCGCCCAGGGGCTTGCCATACCGGCGATTCTGGTCCTTGGCGCCAACATCTGGACCACCAACGACAACGCTCTGTACACATCCGGCCTCGGACTCTCCAACATCACAAAGATACGCAAGCGTCCCATGGTTCTGATCGCCGGCGTGATCGGCACGGCGAGTTCGATGTGGCTCTACTCCAACTTCATCGGCTGGTTGAGCTTTCTGAACGCCACCCTCCCGCCGGTGGGCGCGATCATCGCCCTGGATTTCTTCCTGCATCGGGATAAATACAAGAGCGAGAAGTTCTCCCAGCGGACCGTGAACTGGGGAGCGATCATCGGCGTTGTGGCGGCCGCCCTGGTGGGCAACTTCGTCACCGTGGGGATTGCCGCTCTGAACGGGATGATCGTGGCGGTGGTCTGTTACATCGTGGGGGACAAGCTGTTCTCCGCGAAGGAGGCGTGAGGCAGGCTGGACGGGAGTCTCTGTCAGGACGGACATTCATTTTCATGTTGGGACAAGACAACCGGCAGTTGTTGGCGATGCCGACGATATTGACGAAAACCGCGGAGCCAAGGCTGTCGCTTTTTGACGATGCCCCCTTGGCATCCAACGGCCACAGGTATATGGTATCATGTCCAGCGAGAAAACCGTCGAACATCAAACAGACACTATCGTATCATGAGAGGACTGTTTTTTCGCGGGGCAACTTTGATTCTGCCTAGCAGTGATGGGATGGCCCCGCCCCTCATACAAAGGGGTATGCGTCAAGGACACCCAAACCCTTGAAGGAGGCCATCCCGTCACTGCTAACCAAATTATTACCCGAACAATATAATGGAGGTTGTCATGAAGAAACGGTTCTTTATCCTGGCCCTTGGCGGTGTTTTGATGCTCGCCGGCACGCAAGCCATATCCAAGGAGAAACATGAAGCGGAAAATCTGGTCAACACCCAATGTTCACGGTGCCACACCCTTGAACGGATAGAGATTGCCAGGACCATGAAAGACAGAAAAGCATGGGAAAAGACAGTGGATGCGATGATCGCCAAGAAACCCGGCCTGCTTGACGCCGACCAACGAGACGCGGTTGTTAATTTTTTGGTTCAGGACTGATTTCCAGGACAGTCCCCGTTGGGAGGCTAATCCGCTTCCCGATGGGGGCTGCGAAAGCCCCCGCGTGGCGATTACTCTCGCCAGGGTGATTCCTGTCGAAAATTGAACCGCTCCCCGTCACTTATCCCCTCCGTGTCCTGATCGCCTGGGCCGTAAAGGACGCGGCTCCACCCTCTCTGATCAGTTGTACCAGACGTTCCGCGGACAACCTCACCACCCCGACCTCCCAGACCGCATTGATCGTCATTACCGATGTTTCCTATCCCGAACCCACATTTCGAAGCCGTGCCGACCTGCATCATCGTCCGCTTCCTGACCGCCGCGTACTGTTTTTTGCGTCAGGATTCATGCCACGCGACCCGCCCCGCATCATTTAACGGAGCTTTTGGAGCAACCCATGCCCCACATGTTTACCAACCGTCCGCGGCTCTACGATCTGACCAGGGATCGAAAGGACTTGCAGGCCAAATTCCGTTGGGAAACCTGAATAAATACGCTTCGATCTTGATTCGATTGCCAGGACGGCAATCGAAAATGTGGCGTAGCCACAGCCCGAATGGGCCGGACGCAGGACGTGTCCGGATAGCTTTTTTGTTCCTTGCACTTGGGGTTTTTGAACGGACTGCCGGATAAGGACTTTTTCAACACTCGGATAAACCCACGAAAAGGAGAGCCGCATGGATCGCCGCAAGTTTATGAAGGTTACCGGGACCGGGGCCCTGGTCCTGGTCGCGGAACCGGCCCTGGCCAGGTTTGACCGGCCCTCGGGTATAGGCACAGGCACGGGCACGGGCGCGTGCAGCCTGCCCCTGACCTGTCAGCCCGATCCCCTGGCCGCGCGGACCGTGACCGGGCAACTGGCCAAGCGCGCCCTGATCGTGGACGATGAACTCCGGGATGAAACCGTTTACGGAGAGGCTGTCCGCATGTTGGCGGCCGAGTTGCGGCGCCGGGACGTCCTGGTGTCCCTGGCCCAGCGGGCCGACGACGCCGTGGCCCGGATCCGGTTCGACTCGGCCATTGATTGCGTTTTGGTGGATTGGGAGCTGCAGGGCGGCCACGAGGGGGCCGCCCTGGTGGTGGACGCCGTCCGCGAACGGAACCCGGATCTGCCCATATTTCTGCTATCGGACCACGCCTCGCCCGCCGGGGTGCCGACGGAAATCCTGGCCCGCACCGACGGATTCATCTGGATGCTGGAGGACACCACGCACTTCATCGGCGGGCGGGTTCTCTCGGCCATTGTCCGCTATCGCTCGGGCCTGCTGCCGCCCATGTTCAAGGCCCTGACCCAGTTTTCCAAGGCCCATGAATACTCCTGGCACACACCGGGCCACACCGGGGGCACGGCCTTTCTGAAGACACCGGCCGGACGGGCGTTTTTCGACTTTTTCGGGGAAAGCCTGCTCCGCTCGGACCTGTCCATTTCCGTGGGGGAGCTGGGTTCCCTGCTGGATCATTCCGGGCCCATCGGCGAGGGCGAAAAGAACGCGGCCCGGGTCTTCGGCGCGCACCGCACCTACTACGTCACCAACGGCTCCTCCACCTCCAATCGGGTCATTCTGATGGCCAGCGTGACCCGGGACCAGGTAGCCCTGTGCGACCGCAACTGCCACAAGTCCGTGGAACACGCCATGACCATGTCCGGCGCCATTCCCACCTATCTGATTCCCTCGCGCAACGGCCTGGGCATCATCGGCCCGATTCCTTCCCAGCGCCTGACCCCTGAGGCGATTCGACTGGCTATCCAGGACAATCCCATGGTCACGGGCCAGGTTGATCCCACTCCCGTGCATGCGGTGATCACCAATTCCACCTACGACGGGCTGTGCTACAACGTGACCCGGATAGAGGAACTGCTGGGGGCCAGCCTGGACCGGCTGCATTTTGACGAGGCCTGGTACGGCTATGCCCGCTTCCATCCCCTGTACCGCGACCGCTTCGCCATGCACGGGGATCCCGCGGCCCACGATCCGAACAAGCCCACGGTTTTCGCCACCCAGTCCACCCACAAGCTGCTGGCCGCCCTGTCCCAGGCCTCCATGATCCACGTCCGCGACGGGCGCAGAAGGATCGAGCATCAGCGCTTCAACGAGGCCTTCATGATGCACGCCTCCACCTCGCCGCTGTATCCGCTGATCGCTTCCATCGACGTGTCCGCGGGCATGATGGACGGCCAGGGCGGCCTGGCCCTGACGTCGGAATCCATCCATGAAGCCGTGGAATTTCGCCAAATGATGTCCCGCCTGCATGCCGAGTACGCGGCCAAGGGGGACTGGTTCTTCAGCACCTGGCAACCGGAAGCCGTCCGGCCGCCGGGCGCCCACCAGGCCGTTGCCTTCCATGAAGCCCCTCCGGACTTCCTGACCGGTGATCCATCCCCCTGGGTTCTCCGCCCCGGTGAAGACTGGCACGGATTCAGCGACATCGAGGACGGCTACTGCATGCTCGACCCGATCAAGGTCTCCGTGCTCACGCCGGGCGCCACGGCGGCGGAGGGCGTGGGCCAGGCCGGAATACCGGCCTGCGTGGTTTCGGCCTTCCTGGGAGCCCAGGGCATTGTGGTGGAAAAGACCACGGACTTCACGATCCTGATCCTGTTTTCCATGGGCATCACCAAGGGCAAATGGGGAACCCTGGTCAACGCGCTGTACGACTTCAAACGCCACTACGACGCCAACACTCCGCTGCCCCGGGTGCTGCCGGAACTGATGTCGGAGCACGGGGGCCGCTATTTCGGCATGGGGCTCAAAGACCTGGGCAATGCCATTTTCAGGGCCATGCACGATCTGGAAACCACCGAGGCCATGGCCCGGGCCTTTTCCACCCTGCCCCGCGCCGCGATGAGCCCGGTGCGGGCCTACGAGCACCTGGTCCGCGGCGACGTGGAGACCGTGCCCCTGGACGCCATGGCCGGGAGGGTCGTGGCCACCGGAGTGGTGCCGTATCCACCGGGCATTCCACTGCTCATGCCCGGCGAAGAGGCCGGGCGGGCCGACGGGCCGATCCTGGGCTACCTCAAGGCCCTGGAAGCTTTTGACCGCCTGTTTCCCGGCTTCACCCACGAGACGCACGGCGTTGAAGTGGAGGACGGAGTGGGTCGGGTGGTGTGTTTGAAGAGCTGATGCCGCATGCGCGACCTGTATGTAAAAACAGAGCGTTGCCGAACATCCATCCCACATCAACAACACCAGTTTCACCAAGGAGCATTTTATGGGCCTTACAAAATGGTTTCTGACAGGCACCCTGGCCATTGCGGCAACAATCCAGCTCTGCTTCGGATTGCCGTCCGCCCAGGCCGAGACGGGCGGCAAGCCGTTACCGTACAACGTCGGTCAATGGCTGCCCTCGGACCAGCAGGTTCTGGAGGATTGGCGGGCCGATCTGATCCGAAAAACCGACGCACTGCCCGAAGGTGCGCCCTTGTTGCCCGTTATCCAGGAATTCAAGGAACTCATTGAAAATGATCCGGAACTGTACATGCTCTTCACTCAGATGTTCGAGCAGGTTCCGCGAAAACCGCCGTTTCTGACCGATCCCACGGGCATGCCGCAGGTCAGGAATTACCGGCACATGCTGGTCCTGATGAACCATATTCTGACCCAGGCTCCGGAATTCAACAAAACCGGGCTGGTGGGCTTTCCCATCAACGCCATCCTGGACTGGCCCATGGGCACCCCTGCCGGATCATCGGCCTTTCTGAACGATAAAGTGAATCGCCAATTGAAGAAGATCCTGAATCAATGGGCCGTGTTCCTGGCTTCCCCGGATTCCCGCCATGTGCTTACCGATGATCCGGAAAAAGGCTGGTTCGGCCGGGACGCCCAGGAAGCCATGCCGACCTTCGTGGAGGACTTCCATTGCGACCCGGATCAGCCCCATTACGGCTTCGCGTCCTGGGACGACTTCTTTACCCGGACCTTCCGCGACGGCCGCCGCCCCGTGGCCGAGCCGGACAACGACGCGGTGATCGCCAATGCCTGCGAATCAGCCCCGTACCGGATCGCCACGGATGTCCAACTGCGCGACCAGTTCTGGATCAAGGCCCAGCCCTACTCGCTCTTCCACATGATGGACGGAGATCCCCTGGTGGACCAATTCGTGGGCGGGACCATCTATCAGGCATTTCTGAGCGCGCTGAGTTATCACCGCTGGCACAGCCCGGTCAGCGGCAGGATCGTCAAAACCAGGCTGATCGACGGCTCCTATTACGCCGAATCGCTTGCCCAGGGCTTTGACCCGGCCGGCCCCAATGAATCCCAGGGCTACATCACCCAGGTTGCCGCCAGGGCGCTGATCTTCATCGAAGCGGACAACCCGGACATCGGCCTGATGGCCATCATGTTCGTGGGCATGGCCGAGGTCTCATCCAACGAGATCACGGTCTACGAAGGCCAGCACGTCCAAAAGGGCGACCAGCTCGGGATGTTCCACTTCGGAGGCTCCACCCATTGCCTGATCTTCCGCCCGGAAGTGAACCTGGAGTTCGACCTGCACGGCCAGACGCCAGGCCTGCACTCGGAAAACATCCCGCTTCGGGCCAGGATCGCCGTGGTCACGGACAGCCAGGGCGAATGACCGCCTTTTGCGTGCGCTCGGGGATCGGGATCGAACCGAGCCAAATTCTTGATTCAATACAGAAAATCACTAGTGTCCCAACGTTTTTCATTAATCAATGCTTAAGACTCTGTAAAATATGACTTTTTATTCTTTTTTGGCTGTTACCGATTTGAACATCCAGCAGCTAGTACCTTATACCTCTTGCAACATTT
>NZ_PZKN01000057.1 GCF_003046795.1 Desulfonatronum sp. SC1
CGGCTGAAATTAGCCCGCAGGGTGCGGTTGCCCGTGACCGTGAACGAGTACTGCGCATCACAGGAAACCACGGTGCTGCCCTCGGTCCAGTTGACAAAGACATGTCCCGGGTTGGCCGTGGCCGTGACCGTGGCGGTTGAACCGTGTGCATAGGTCCCCGCGTTGCTGGCCGTGCCTCCGGTCCCGGCAGTGGGGGTCACTGTGTAGGTGTTGATCTGGTATTGCGCCGTGACCGTCAGATCGCTGGTGATGTTGCTGAAGTCCACATCCCAGCCAGTGAAGGTGTAGCCTTCTCGGCTTGGGTTGGCTGGTGGGGTAGCATCGCTGCCGTGGGTTACTACCTCGGTTTTCAGTACCGTGTCGTTATAATCCTTGAAGATTACCGTGTGCTGGTTGAGCGCCTGGATATATGCCGGCCGGCGCAGGGTGGACACTGTGACGCCGTCGCGCGTCTGCAGCGTCACCTGATAAGAACCGGCATCCTGGTAGGTGTGCGCCGGGTGCTGCTCCGTCGAGCCGGCGGTGTCGAGCCGCCAGACATCCCGGCCCATGCTGCCGGAGACGTTTCCGCCCATCACCACCACGGCGCCATCGGCCAGTACGCCCGCGACAAACTGCATCCGGGCGGGCCATTCGGCGGACTCCGTGACCTGCGTCCACGTCGCGCCGCCATCGGTCGAACGCCAGACATCGTTGCGGGACGGGCCGCCATCGCTGCCCCCCAGGAGCACCACGCTGCCATCCGGCAACGCCATGCTTTGGTGATTCGAGCGCACGGGCCATGGGGCATCAGCGGTGACAAGGTTCCACGTCGCGCCGCCATCGGATGAGCTCCAGACATCGTTGGCGCTCCCCGGATGATCGGGAATCTGTCCGCCCATCAGCAGGATATCGCCATTGGGCAGGAGTGCGCTCGAATGGGAGGACCGCGGCCCCCAGGGTGCAGCGTCGGTCAGTTGCGTCCAGGTTGCACCGTTGTCGGTCGAGCGCCAGACATCGCCGAGTTCGGGCGGGTTGATGCCCGAATGGCCACCCATGATGACGATGCTGCCGTCGTGGAGCGCCTCGGCGGCGAAATAACCGCGCGGCGACCAGCCTGCGTTGTCCGTCATGCGCGTCCAGCTTTCGCCCTTGTCTTCCGAGAGCCACACCTCGTTGGTGTTGGCGTCTGCCCATCCACCCATCAGGACGATTTCCCCGTCGGGCAGGGCCACGAGACCATGGCCTGTGCGGGCTTCCCATTCGGCGCCGCCGGTCATTTCGGTCCAGGCAGTTCCGCCATTGGACGAACGCCAGACATCGTTGGTGCGCCACGGACTCACATTCACGTAACCGCCCGCAATTACGATATTGCCATCGGGCAATACGGCTGCGGCGAATTTGTCGCGCGCGGGCCAATCCGCCGCTGCATTTACGCTCTGCCAAGCCCCCGCAAGGTTCTCATCGCCAAAGTACCAGGCCCAGCCAGAGGGGTTTCCTGTGGACTCATCAGCAAACTGTACATCAATGGGCGGAAGTCCGGATGTGGGCGTACCGGAAAAAACAGCCAATAGAGGTTCACGTGGCTGGAAGAATACATCATCAATATGCCAACTAGTGGCATCAAGTCCTTCATATCGAAAAGCCAAGTATATATTCTTTTCTGCATATGATGCCAGGCTAAGGGTTTGCTTGCGCCATTCAGCAACAGAAGGCCCAAACTCCTGGAGCTCGACCCAGTTTGTCGGTGGGTTTTCGCAGTCTGACACACAAGCCCACATGCTGTGTTTAAAATAATTTAAATTCCATGATGAATATTCCCAAAAAGAAATTTCATCTACTGCGGAAACATAAATTTGTGGTGTGATCAACCATGCATCCGCAGCATGATTGTCCCATCGATGCATGGCGCTGTAGCTACCTGTTTTTGCTTGTGTTGATGTTTTTTCCCATCCGCGTCCAGAGATGGTATGATATGTCCATTCTGATGGTGGGAAGCTTAATTCAAAACTTTCATCTATATTTGCTTTTGCAGCAATTGTTGAGAAGATTGTAAAAAAAATGAATAATGAAATAGAAATAATAATTAATCGTAAATTAATATTCAATATTTGAAAGTCATAGTCACAATATTTTCGTAAATAAATATTTTTTTTCAAGCATTCATTTTTCATAAGTGCATCTCCTGATTTATGTTAATAATAATATATATAATTCGTAATCAAATACAAATTAATAATTTTAAGTATAATTTTTTAATGCCAAACAACATTATTAGTATATATTGCATGATTAATAAATTAACAAAATGATATATTAATCAAAAAAGTAATTGCTGTATAAGAACAGAAGAAATTGTTTCATTATTGAGTATGCATTTTATTTGCTGTTTTATATAGGGGAAAAAATATTTATAAATCATGATTGATAGATATGTTTTCCGAGCCAGTGCAGTCAAGTTAGCCTGAAAAAGTTCAGTGACATGAGCATGACAGGCGAGATTGTGCGTCGGAACAGGAGGGGGCTGGGATGCACCCCTCCTGTTTTTTACGTCCGGCCTCCTTTTGGGTGGCGTTGGATAATGCGGACAGTGTCATTCATCCAAGAGCAACAGCATCACTCCGGGCAGGGTGATAACTTCTCGGAAGTGGGCTACCAGGTTGCGGATTCCGGTTGCATAAAACTTGTATGTTGCCCCGGCTCCATAAATGACCTGGCCGTTTTCGGTCCAGTGGCTGAAGGCGAAGCCTCGTTTAGGTATTGCTCTCACTGTTACCCATGTGTTGTGGACGAACGTATTCCCGCCGATAACCGTCCCGTTGGGACCGGCGGTATTAACGGATACCAGGTAATTAGTGGTGTTCCGGGTATATTGGATCGGATACTGGTTCAGTTCCCCCTTATGGACCACTCTATTTTCATTGCCCTTGGCATTCCATCCGGCGACAATGCTGAACTCCAAAGCATAACTGCCTGCCTCAAGTCCATATTCCATACCGTCCGGCCCGCTTTGCCGCCAATTGGTCTCCCCGACTCTGCGCCACCAGGCATTGGCAGGCGTGATGTCAACTTGCAGGTCCCCGGATTCAAACTCCTGCCACAAGAGGTACGGATAGCCGTAATTCTTTCCAGAATCGATGCCCCAAACGGTGTGGAAGTCCCAATCAACGAAGGTGGCTTGTTGTATCATTTCTGTGGTAGTCTTTGGAGTACCTTTGCCAACGTCGCTTTGCCCCGTGGTTTGCGAGTCGAAAAAGCTGTTGGGCATCGTGCCGGAAAATCTGTTTTCTCCGATCAATCCCCCGACATTGCTGGCGCCACTCACAGGGCCGGTGGAGTAGCTGTTGATGATTTCCGTCCAATTGCTTCCGACCAGCCCTCCGACTTTGTCATCGCCGGTTACCTCTCCGGTGGCATAGCAGTTGCTAAGCATTACGCCTTCGTAATACCCGACCAGTCCTCCGACGCCGTTATTTCCAGTTACTTTTCCGGAGGCGTAGGAGTAGCTGATCATGCCATCGTTGAATCCGGCCAGACCTCCGAGGTGATAATTGCCGGTTACATCACCGGCGGTGTAGCTGTTCATGATCGTGCCACTGCCACCGTTATACCCCACCAGCCCGCCATGATTACCATCAGGCAATTCACCGGCTAATACCGCGGCGGTTGAAGAGCAGTTGCTGATAGAACCACCATTGCTTCCCATCAGTCCTCCGACATATCCTCTACCGGTCACCGTGCCGGTGGTGAAGCAGTTTTCAATACTACTGCCAACATCCTGTCCAACTAGTCCGCCGATAAAACGTGCTCCGGTTATATTCACATCGGTTACGCCCAGGTTCTTGATCGTGGCACCATCCGTATATCCGAACAAACCCTGATAATCAGAATCTCGGTTGATGAACAGGCCGTTGATCACGTACCCGTCTCCGTCAAAGGTGCCAGTAAATGGGCTGGAGAAGTCCGTACCAATCGGCTCCCATCCTTCGCCCTGATTGTACGGAGCAAGGCCCAGATCAATGTCGTTGATCAGGATGAAATGCGAGTCGAGGTGGTTACGTACGGCGTTGAGTTGCCCCGGCGTGGAGATTTTCCATGGGTTTTCAGAAGTCCCATCACCACCTGAATAAACAACCTGGGCAAATGTCGAACCGCTACATATTAGAATGGAAGCCATGAAATAGAATGCCAGGAAGTGTTTAATTTTCATTTAAACCTCTCAGTTTCTGGTTAAGCGATGTCCTGATCAACGTTGTACCCCTCGTTTGATTTCTACCATGCAACGGGTTAGAAAAAGGTTAGAAAAATCGTGCATGGCGATGTTTTTTGAAAACAACCTGCGGACATGAATGTCTCCCCGGATCGCGATGACCAATAGGGATATTTTGACCAAGATCACGCCGCCCCAGACCCCGGAGTAGGTCACCGTGCCCAGGGATGAAATACCGTCGGCAGACAGACCGCCATCTTCAGCCACGGGCTGCACCGGACGGCCTCCGGCAAACTCCACCCGCAGGACGCGGTCCAGCCCGGCAACATATACGGAGTCCTTACCGAACCCGATGACATGGCCCCCGGAAGCGAACTGGAGAAGATCGTCCCTATCGGCGTTCAGGCCAAAAGACTTGCCCGGTGTCTGCCGGTCGTGCGGCACGGGATGATGTGCGAAAGAGGATGCGGACAAGAAAAGACCGGCCAGAAGGACAGTGAGCGTGCATAGGTTATTCATGGTTCGGGCCTCCAATGCAAAGGCTGAAAGAAAAAAAAGCAGGCGAAAAGAAACATAAACGCCCATCCCAGCCATACAGGCGAAAATGGGCGCAGTTCAACAGGCCAGTGTTTCCAGGCCATGGACGAGAGTCCAGGCTCCGCTCCAGGCGGGCGGTTCTCGCAGGGAGGCGGCCAGGTCCGCTTGTGAGCGTCAATGCGGGATGTCATCGCGCTCTCTTGTTGCGTGCTCTTTGCTTCCCTGTGTAAAAATAAAAAAACGCCCGTCGCGGGAAAAGGCGAAGCGGGCGTTTAGGGGCGGATTAGTGTCTGGACTAGGGATGTGCCTTGCGGGCTACTCGTCCAGCAGGAGCATGAGCACGCCCGGCAGAGATGTCTTCGCGCCTCCATAGGTTGCCGTTACTGACTTGTTGCCGTTCATGGTTACGGTGCAGGTTCTGGCGGACTGGTTCGTCGCATCACACCCGGTCCAACTGACGAATGGAGCTCCTTCGCCGACCGCTGGCGCGGCCAGGATGATCTCAGTTCCGGGTGTGATTCTCGGCAGGGTGTAGTTTGTTGTGCCGCCGTAAATGGACTGGTTGCCGGTGATTGTCACTCCGGATGCGCCTACAGAGCTTACAGCCAAAGAGTAATTTGTAGGCGGCAGGTCCTTATAGGTCGCTGTCACCGTGATGTTGGAGGCGGGCATGGTGACGGTGGTGGAGGCGCTGTTCACATCGGCAACATCCCCGACCCATTTGTCGAATATCCTCCCCGCAGCCGGAGGGTCGGCCTGGATATTGACTACAGTCCCGACGGCATACTGACCAGATCCTGAGCCGTTGTTCACGGTCAGCCCATATGTCGCGGCTGTCCACTTGGCATAAAGGGTAACCGAAGCGTTGACTGGATATGTCGCGCCTTCGGCATAGTCCGTGCCGTTGCCGTTGGCTTGCGTGTTCCAACCGGAGAAGTTGCTGCCGGTGCGGACCAGATCGCCGGTGTTGTGGCTCAGGGACAGGGGTTCGTCATGAAATTTGACCTGCGGGCCAGGAACATTTCCTCCGGTTGCCTGGTTGGCATCGTAGGTAACAGCATAAGAAGCCATGATCTGCCAAGCTTTCCCGGCTTCCATACGGAGACCCGGATAGGGCTGCCCTGTGTATGCATCGGTGGCTTCTTCAATGTCCCAGCCAGCATCAGCAAAAGTCGCAAGCAGGCGCATCTGGGTCGTGGTCTTACCCGTGCCGTCCGCGCTGGTTGTCAACTCGGAGGTCTGGGTATCCCAAAAGGAGTTGGTCACGGTGCCGCTAAGCCTCGATCCCACCAGTCCGCCAAAATCTTCGTTTCCAGTCACTGCCCCGGTGGCGTAGCTGTTGGTCACGCTGCCAGAATTAGAGATATATCCAACTAACCCGCCGACTTTATTATCTCCTTCAACCAGCCCTGTAGCGTAGCTGTCAATTACTTCACCCTGGTAGATAGAGCCCACAAGCCCGCCAGTTGCATCTGCATTTCCACTCACATCGCCGGTCGCATAGCAACTGTTAACGCTTCCTCTGAAAAAATAACCTACCAACCCACCAACCAATCTGTTTCCGCTCACCTCATTTGTGGAATAGCAATTGTTGATCTCGCCGGATTGATTAACTCCCACTAGACCGCCAACATCAGAGCCGGTTCCACTCACCGTGCCGGTGGCGTAGCTGTTGCTGATCGTGCCATCATCTTGATTTTCGCCAACAATTCCACCGACCTCATTCGTTCCAGATACTGCGCCAACAAAGTAGCTTTCGCTGATCGTTCCGCCAGTATTTTGGCCTACAAGTCCGCCGGTTTTGCTATTATTTCCTTTTACCGTGCCGGTTACGTAGCAGCCACTGATCGTTCCACCAGTGTAGTTGCCCACCAGCCCACCGACGGTCTCCATTCCGGTAATATCAATATTTGTCAGGGCTAAGTTCTTGATTGTCGCGTTATGTGTTGAACCAAACAATCCTTGTCGGCTATCGTCTGGCCTGTTGAGAAACAGTCCGTTGATCACGTTCCCGCCTCCGTCCACAGTCCCTGAGAATGGGGTCGATTCCGTGCCGACAGGTATCCAGCCTTGTCCTTGATTCCATGGTTCAACGTCCAGATCAACGCTTTGGGACAATGAGAAGTGTTTGTCGGGAAACAAGCGGATCATATCCAGCTGCTCAGCCGAGCCCACGTGGAAAGGGTGGTCCGCGCTGCCGTCCCCGCCAGGAAAGAGCGGGGTGAAATTCGCTGTCAGGGTACGGTCGGAGGTCACCTCAAAGGTGTACTCCAAGTCCGTGGACACCACGCCATCGTTTTCAGTCCAACTTTCAAACCGGAAACCAACGGCGGGTTCAGCGATGACCGTGGCGTTCTGACCATGCTCATAAGTACCGCCGCCACTGACCATGCCGCCGGTTTCCGGTTGGGCAAGCACCGTGACCTGTCGTGGGTTGGTGAGATGGCGAGGATAATCCGCTCCCACCTGAATCCACCAGATTGTGTCAAAATCCCAGGTTTCATAGCTGGCCTGTTGCTGCATCTGTTCCGTTGTCCGGCCCGTGCCCGCGGAGCTGCTGCTCGGGCCTGAAGTCTGGGTGTCCCAGTAGCTGTAGTTGACCTGACCGCCGGAGACCAGGCCCAGAAAACCGCCTACGGCGGACCAACCGTTCACCGCACCGGTGCTGTAGCAACGTGAGATGGTGCTGGCGTTGAGCTGGCCAGCGAAGCCGCCGGCTCGTTGACCACCGCTCACCGCGGCCCGGCTGTAGCCGTCGGCAATGACCGACCCTCCGCCAACAAATCCGGCCAGTCCTCCGGTGGAGTATGAGCCGGAGACACTGCCGGTGCTGTAAACCTGGCGCAGGTCCGCTAAGTTGACCACCTGACCGGCCAGTCCGCCGGTCTGGTTTCCACTGCTTTGGACCGCCGCATCGGCCGAGGCCAGGTGCAGCAGGCCGCCGCTGAACATGCCGAACAATCCGCCGACGTTCGTTCCCCCGACAATCTGGCCCCCGCTCAGCACGACCCGCTGCACGGCGCTGCCCGTAGACTCGCCCGCCAAACCGCCCGTGAAGTCCCCGCCGGTGATGTTCTGACCCGTCAGCACGGCCCCGGCAATGGTGCTGTCCCCCTGGATGCGTCCGACCAGCCCGCCGGTGTAGTCCGAGCTGCCGGCAACCCGTTGGCCGGTCACGGCCGCGTCCGCAAAGGAGCTG
>NZ_PZKN01000058.1 GCF_003046795.1 Desulfonatronum sp. SC1
GTGGGAATGAGGCGGAAGGCGGAACATGCGCTGTGCGGAGTTGGATTGGGGCGGCGGCGTTGGTGGCCGTGCTGGTTTTCGTGGTTCTGACGCAGACCCGGGGGGCCTTGGTGGGCATTGCCTTGGTGGTGGGGCTGGGCCTGCTGATTCAGGGCGACCGGCGGCTGCTGATGGTCCTGGCCGTACTCGGCGTGGCCATTTTGGCCGTGATTGTGTTTTCCTTGCACCATCCAGAGGGGATGGTCGGGGAGGAACGGAGACTTGGCATACGCGGCGAGATTTGGTCCCTGGCCCTAGAGCGGGCCTGGGAGCGACCCTGGTTCGGGTTCGGGCTGAACGAGCATCAGGATTTGATTTCCGCCAGCGGAGAGCTGCATGGCGTAGCCCACAATCTGTACCTGGAAAATATGCACTTTGGCGGCCTGATCGGGACGTTTTTACTGCTGGCCCTGGCCGCTCTGGCCCTGCGCGGAGCGTGGCGGGAGCATCGCCGCACCGGCAACTTCCTGCTGTTGGCCATCATGCTCTACCCCCTGGTCTTCGGCATCTCCGCCGGATACCTGACCCTGTCCAAGATTTCGCCCATGTGGATACAGTTCTGGCTGCCAGTGGGACTGGTTATTTCCGCGGAGATCCGCGCCCGGCGGGATGCCGACCATGCAGGAAAAAACTGAATCACCTCCATCACGCCTTCAACCGCCTTCGGGAATCCGGGACCAGTCCGAGCCGTGCCGGATTTGCGAGGGGCGAACAGACCCGGTCTTCCAGGCTCGCATCCTGGACAAGCACGACGCGGCCTACTTCCGCTGCTCCGGCTGCGGTCTGATCCAGACCGAGTCTCCCTACTGGCTGGCCGAGGCCTACGATCAGGCCATCGCCATCCAGGACGTGGGCCTGGTGCGGCGCAATCTGGAACTGGCGGCCAAGCTGCGGAACATCCTGCTGGCCCATTTCGATCCGGGCGGACGATATCTGGACTACGCCGGGGGGTACGGGCTGATGGTCCGGCTGATGCGGGACGAGGGCTTTGATTTTCATCGCCATGATCCCCTGTGTACAAACATCTTCGCCCAGGGCTTCGACGTCCCAGACCTCCCAGATTTTTCGAACCAGCGTTTCGAGGCCATCACGGCCTTCGAGTTGTTGGAACATCTGGAAAAGCCGACGGCAACAGTGCACCGTCTGCTGGAGCATACCGATTCCCTGCTTTTTTCCACCCGCCTGCAACCCGACCCGTGGCCCCGAAGCGTGGACGACTGGTGGTACTTCTGGCCCCAGACCGGCCAGCACGTCACCTTCTACACTCTGCCCGCCCTGCGGATGCTGGCCGAAAAAACAGGCACGACCCTCTATTCCGACGGCACGGCCCTGCATTTGCTGACCAGACGGACGTTTTCCACTGATCCCCTGGCTCGGCCCAGAGGCGTCTTGGCCTCCTTGGAACGGCTCCTGGAGTGCTGGCGACGGTCCCTGAACAAGCGGATGTTCCCGGTCAAGCTCCCGCAAAGCCTGCTTCCCGAGGACGCCCGGCGCACGATCTGTCCACGTCCCGACAGGACGGAGGCATCTGATATGGATCGTCCCAAATGACCCCGATTCCCGCGTTCTGCATGCCCTGGCATACCGACGTGAGCAATGCTTTCCAGGAAATCCTGGCGGAACCGCTACGCGGCATGCTGGACATCGCCCTGACCCCCTGGGACCAGAACCCCCAAACGCCTCTGGACGTCTTGGATCGTGACCCCGGTCGGCCTCTGATCTTTTGCCAACTGCCTCCCCCTCCGGAACTGCTGTGCCGGGACAAGGCCCGGATTGTCTGGCTGCCCATGTGGGACAACGTGGCCCGGTGGCCCGAAACCTTCTGGGCCGGGCTGGCCCGTTCGCCCGCCTGCCCGCGCATCGTGGCCTTTTCCCGGCCCGTGGAGCAGCTTGCGCGGCGCTTCGGCCTGCCCACGCTGCGGCTGCGGTTCTATTTCGATCCCTCGCGGTTCGAGCCCGTCCGGCGAGATTCGGAGCGGACCATAATCTATTGGAACCGGATCGGGCTTTACAGCGAAGCGGCTATCCGCCGCATCTGCGCTGATCTGGCCGTGGAAAAACTGATCCATATCCATCGCCCCGACCCAGGATACGACCACCCCGGCCTGGCCCTGCCGGAGCGCATCGGCTCAACCCAGGTCCAAACCATCCGCGACTTCCTCCCTGACGCCGAGCATCGACGGCTCCTGGGGCAAAGCTCCCTCTGCCTGGCCCCCCGGGCCCGCGAAGGCGTGGGGCTGACCGTGCTCCAATCCATGGCCCGCGGAGCCTGCGTTCTGGCCTACGACGGCCCGGCCACCAACGAATACGTGATCCACGGTCGCAGCGGCCATCTGTTTCGCTCCTATTCCCGAACAATGCACAAATGGCGCAAGTCCCTGGGCAAGCGCTGGCACCGCCTCACGGGGAGGCGACAGCCATACTTCTACCACATGGTCGGCGTCGGACAGGTCGGATCGGCGCTGCGCCGAATCGATCCAGACGGGCTGGGCTCGGCGGCCCGGCACGAGCATGAACAGGGATACGCGATCTGGAAAAGTGGGCTGGAGGGGTACGCCGAATTTCTGGCTGGGTGGTAGGAGGGAAGACCGTCAGGACTACAAATCGATCCAGGCCAGGGGATCGGGGAGCAAGGCCCCGTTTTTTTCGCGCAGGGTCCGGACGTTCAGGCGTAGGGGCACGAAAAGGTTCAGGGCCGCAGCGCCAAAGGGCAGCTTGCGCGCCAGGCGGCGAAAGAGGTGGGCAGCCCGGATTTCGCGGGGGGAGAAATACTTTTGGGTGACCTCTTCCCGCTCGCGGCGGTGGGCCTCCTCGGAGGCCGCGTCGTTGGACACGCCGCCAATGCGGAACACGGCCACCGGGCGCTTCAGGTAGATGCCCCGGATGTCGTGCTTGAGAAACGCCTTCAGCAACCACTCGTGGTCCGCGGCGATGCGCAGCCGGGGATCGAACGTCCCGCAACGGTCAAAGACGTCCCGACGATAGAAGATGGCCTGCTGGGTGATGGTCCGCTCCACCAGGGTCAGGCGATTCATCTGGCGGTGGCGGCGATAACTCTGGACCTGCTTATGCCCTTCGTCCAGCAGGACCACGTCCCCGAAAACGATGTCCGCGTCCGTGAGCGCCAGGCACCGACCCATGGAGGTCAGCACGTCCGGCCCGAAGAGCATGTCGTCGTCGTTGAGAAAATGCAGGGCCTCGCCGGTGGTCAGGGCGATGCCCTTGTTCATGGCCTGGTAGATGCCGCCGTCCGCCTCCCGGATGTGGCGCACCGGATACGGAGCCGCGCGGGCGTATTCGGCGACCAGTGCCGCGGTGCCGTCTTTGGACAGGTTGTCTACCACGATGTGTTCCCAGGGCGGAGTTTGCTGGTTGGCGACGCTTTCCAGGGATGAGCACAGCCGTTCGGCTCGATTCCACGTGGGGGTGACGATGGAGATTTTCATGACTGTACGGCCCGCCACCAGGAGGTTGAACGGCTTTCCCAGGTGAACTCCCCCCGGCGGCCCCGGCAATTGGCCGTCAGGGTTCGGACAAGGCTCGGATCGCGCATGATCCGGACCAGGGCATCGGCGGCTCCGGCGGCATCCTCCGGGGTGAACAGCAGCGCCTCCCGTTCCGGTCGCAGAACCTCCGCGATGCTGGGCAGGTTCGCGGCCAGAATCGGGCGGTTCAATCCCAGATAGTCATAGGCCTTGGTAATGGCCACGTACGGCATGCGGCCCCGGTTCAGGGCCGGGATGATCAGGGCGTCCACATCCCGCAAAAAACCGGACAGATTTCCAGGAGCCACCGGGCCGTGGACCAGGACCATCCGCTCGCGTCCGGCAGTCAGTTCGCGCAAGGCTTCCACCTCAGGAGGACTACCCCCGGCAATCTTCAGTCGCGTCGAAGCATGGATCAGTTCCGTGATCTCGCCCCAAGCCCCAATGAGCCACTGGACGCCCTGTTCCGGGTAGAGGGAGCCGATATAGGCCAGGGTGAAGGGACGGGAGGCGTCCGGCTCAGGCGGAGGGACGATTTCAGGATCAAAGCCGCAGGCCAGCCCCAGGTTGGTCACGGGCTTGCCGGGAACCAGCTTCTGAAGCTGGTCGCGAAGAACCTCGGTGGTGGTCAGCAGGACGTCCGCATCGGAAAATACGGCCTGTTCGATTCCGGCCGCCTTGGAGTCGGGCCCACGTTCCATGGACGCGAGCTGATGCACCTCATAAACCCGTCTCCCGCCCCGCTCCCGCCCCACTCGCTGGAACAGAAACCGTGTCAATCCGGCAAAGCTGGCGCTTGCCAGAACGTCTCCCGGCCGCATCCGGCGACGTAGGAACAGAAGGCACGCCCAGTAATAGACTGCGTTGACCGTCACGCCGCGACGGCCTCTGGCCCGGCGCAGGGCGGGCAGGGGATGCAGGAGCAGATTGGACGGGGCGGAAAGCCCCATAAGATTCAGGTTGTCGGAAACGGTTTGATTCTGGTGGCGTCTCCGAAGTAGAAACGGCATCTCCACGGGATAGACCAGGCGCACGCTTTTTTGCGGATCCACCTCGGCCAAGGCTTGGCAGTTGCGCAGGCAGTACAGGCCGTGGGCCGAACCGTCGAACGGGTCTTGGTTGACGATGAAAAAAAGCGTGTTCATGCCCGGCCTTCGTCCCGGAGCAGGTTGTCGCAGGCCTGGAGGACCATGTTGACGCTGATCCGTTCAGGGGGCGAGCGACGTGGTTCTTCGTTCGCTGACTCAGGTTGGATCACCGTGTGCCGGGTTTTCCAGGGGGCCCACTCCGCGGGACTGGAGCCCATGAACAGGGCCACGGTGGGGCAGGAACAGGCAGCGGCCAGATGCATGGCAGCGGTGTCCACGCCCACGAACAAGGAGGCCCTGTGCAGCAGGCCTGCCAGTTGAGCCCAGGATGTCTTGCCGAAGGTGCTGATGATCCGTCCGGAGCCCGAGCTGCACAGGCTGACGCACAGTCGGACCTCTTCCGAGTCCGGACCGCAACTGAGCACGATGGCCGGGAAGCGCTCCAGCAGCTTTGCGCAGAGATCGCTCCACCGCTGTTCCGGCCACCGCTTGATGGACCAGCGCGTTCCGGGATGAAGCACGGCGAAGCGCGTCAGATTATCCGCTGGAGCCCAGGGCCGGGTCCGGTCCCTGGCAAAGGACAAGGACGGAATGGGCAGGGGCAGGGGATCGGGCAGACAGTCGCTGACCGTATAATAATCTTTTTCCACCTGATGGCTTTTGTACCACCAGAATTCGGAAAAGTCCGTGAAGGTTCGTTTCCACCACCAGTGCAGCGGTCGGCCCGCGGCATTGGCGCATCGGTGGCGCGCCCCGCTGATCAGGGTCAGCCAGCGGCCCCGGTCGCCGTCGCCCAGTTCAAAGGCGTAGTCGAAGCGCTCCCGGCGAATGGCGGCGGCCAAGCCGAAGTCCGCGGCCCAGTTCCAGGGTCGGCGGTTGTTTTTTTCCGGCGCGGCGGCGGTGAGTACCCGGTCGATGTCCGGGCAACCGGCCAGAATGCCTTGGCATCCCCGGCGCACCACAACCCAGATTTTTGCCTGGGGATAGATCGCCCGGACGGAGCGGATCGTGGGCGTCAGCAACAGGCTGTCCCCGATGTGCTTGAGTTTGACGAACAGGAATTTCATGCCCGCTCACCGTTCTCCCACGAGCCAGCGCCAGTACCAGGACTTCTGCCACAGTGGATTGCGCTTGCGCTGGATGCGCACTTCCCGGGACCGCTCCAGGACCACTTCCCAGAGAAAGCGCAAGAACATTCGGCTGTGCCCGGCGTCTTTGCCGTACTGCTTCATTTCGTACTCCTTGCGGGCATCGATGGGCGTGTTGTGGGACAGGTCGCGCTCCAGCCCGTGATAAGCCTCGTCCCGGTCCACGTCGATCCGGGGGATGCAGCGATACTTCTTGGGCAAGTAGCGCTGCCGTGAGCCGTGATATTTCTGAAACTTCACGAAACGGTAGTCTTCGGCTCCGTAATGGCCGCAGAATTCTTCGTCATAGCCGTAGAGCCGCAGGAATCTGGCCCGGGAGAGCAGGAATGTATTGGAGTGTCCGTGGCGCAGTTTCCCGGTGACGGGATCGGTCCGGTAGATCTTGAAAAAATCCCGGCCGCACTCCCGCATCCGGACCATCCTGGCCAGGGTGGCCTCGGGAAATTCATGGTCGATGTCCGTGAGCAGCACCTTGTCCGAAGCGGCGTAGGTCACGCCCAGATTTCGCGCACCGCCCTGGTTCCAGGGAATGTCGTCGGTGATGCGCAGCCAGGTCAGGTTCAGGTCCAGGTCAGGCACCGCAAACCGCAGCGGCGAGCAGTCGTCCACCACCACGAACTGGATCACGTCCAGCAGCTCCGGAGCGTACCGCTGGTACCTGGCCATGAGATCCAGAACCGTATCCGGACGTTTCTGGTCCAGATAATAGTGGGTGACGTAGCTCAGCTTGATGTGGGATTTGTCCACAATCCGGCGCGGGCTGGACGTTTCAGGGGTGTTCATTGTCGTGCCTGTTTTCGCATCTTTCTATGGTCTCTTCCGGTTCGTTTCATTTATGAGCCGTCGCAACAAGGCCTCGACCCGGCGGCCCATGGCGGAAAGCGTGAACGCGGATCGGACCAGGTTCAGGGCGTTGTCCGCCATGGTTGCTCCAAGCTCGGGGCAGCGCAGAACCTCCGTGATCGCCGCGGCCAGAGCCTTTGGGTCGCTGGGGGGCGCGAGCAGACCGGTGCGCTGGTGATCAACGATTTCCGGGATTCCGCCGACGGCCGTGCCCACGAAGGGACACCGCGCGAACATGGCTTGAAGTCCGGCCTGAGGGATGCCTTCGTTTCTCGTACTGGCCAGGACGGCCACGTCCAGGCCGCGAAAAAACGGCCAGACGTCTTCCTGGTGCCCGGGCAGAAGAATGCGCGAAGCAAAGGGGCTTTCCCGGCTTCGTTTGGAATAGTCGCCCATGACCGGGCCCCCGCCCACCAGGAGCAGGCGGGCGTCGGGCATCTCGGCGGCCAGGCGTTCAAACGCGTCGATGAGCACGTACTGCCCTTTCCAACTGCGCAAAACCGAAACCTGGCCGATCAGGCGGGCCGTTTTCGGGAGGTTGAATCGCTCCAGCAACGCGGCCCGGGCCTGGTCCCGCGAAGGCAGGTCCGGGGGGGCGATGCCCGTGGGGATGGAGCTGACCTTGTCCGGAGGCAGGCCCAGGGTGCGGCGCAGTTCGTCCTGAATCGCCCCGGCTGTGGTCACCACATGGTCGCAGAGCCGACGGTACTGCCAGCGGTTCATGAAATTGTTCCCCACCGGCGTGCTCACGTGGCGATAGCGGATCGTGGCCGGAACCTTGCAGGCCCTGGCCGCCGTTAATCCCACCCAGCTGTCCACGCTGCTGTGGGTGCAGACCACGTCAGGGCGGATATCCTTGAACCGCCGCATCAGGCGCGCAAAGTCCACCGGCTTGGTCCGCTTGGCAAAGGGAACCGCTTCACAATCCAGCCCCGCTTCTGATGCGCGTTGGAACAGCTCCCCGTGGGCCGGAGTGAACAGATGTACGTGATGTCCCTGGTCCCGAAGCCAAAGCGCCTCGGTGAAGACCCGAATGTCCTGCCCGCCCCAGGCGTCGGAGGCTTCGGTGTGGATGATGGTCAGGGGGGTTGGTCGGGGGGGCATGCGTGGCC
>NZ_PZKN01000059.1 GCF_003046795.1 Desulfonatronum sp. SC1
AGATGTGTATAAGAGACAGCCCCCATTCGGAGCAGCCATGCCCGCCCCTTCTCTCCCCCTCGCGGAAGCGAGCCTCGATCTGGAACATTGTACGAGCTGCCAGGCCTGCGTGGAACTGTGCCCGGAGGTTTTCGGTTGGGATGAAGACCAGGAGCTTCCGTATCTGAAAACAAGTCAAGGAAACGAAGAGGACTTGCGCAAGGCCGCAGCCTACTGCCCCAAGGACTGCATCCAGGTCACGTCCTTGCAGAGGAAGACGCCATAAGGAAAAACAGCTAACCGCTCCGCTCCCGGGCCAAGGCGGCCTCTTCATGGCGTTCCTGACTTTCCAGGGCCTTGGCCAGCACGCCCCAATACGCGCCCTGTTCCGGAAACAGGGCCACGCTTTGCCTGGCCAGGGTTTCCGCGATTTCGGCGTCCTCGCCCTGTTCGAGATACATTTTGGCCAGCAGGTGCATGGCCAGGGCGTCCTTGGGATTGTGCACCAGAGCTTGATGCAGATGCTCCCTGGCCTGTTCGAGGTTGCCTTCCCGCAGTTCCAGGCGGGCCAAGTGACGGTGCGTCACGCCTTCGCCGCCCGGGACCGATCGGGCACGGGCATAGTAGTCCCGAGCCGCCTCCACGTCGTCGCTCTGTTCGGCCATTTGCCCCAGACGGATCAGGCTGAACATGTGCTCCGGATCCAGTTCCAGGCAGCGCTCGAAATAACGCCGGGCTTGATCGGGCTCGTCTTGCTTCAGCAGGGTGTGCCCCTGATTGTAGGTGGCCATGATGTCGTCAGGAGCCTGGCGCAGAATTGCCGCGAACTGGGCCGAAGCGTCGCCGTATTTGCCCAGCCGGGCATAACAGACCCCCAGGGAGTTTCTGGCGATGAGGTTGGTCTCGTCCGCCAGCAGGGCCAGCTTGTACTCTTCCATGGCGGAATAGACGTCTCCGCTGGAAAAGGCCCGGTCCGCGCTGACCGTCAGAGAGGTGGAACAGAAGACCACGGCGTTGGGCTCGGACAGCAGCAGGGCGTGCTCCAGGGCCTTGCGGCTGTTCTCCAGCGTATCCGCCTTGGTGAAGTTCAGCCAGGGATACTCCGCCAAACCCACGTAGGCCGTTCCGCGCAACGTTTCCCCGGAGTCCCGGACCAGGGCCTTTGCCGAGTCCTCCAGACTCCGAGCGTCGGACTCCGGAACCAGGCAGGCCAGGGTGCTGAAGCTGAACCGGCCGAGGACCATGTCCGGCCCCAATTTTCCGGCGGCCATGGCCCCGAGTTGATGTATTTTGCGCTCCACGTCGCCGTGGTCCAGCGGCTCCGACTCCATGGAGCCGCCTTCCAGAAAGATCAACATCACGGCAAACCGAGTATGTTTCTGGCGAAAGCCCGCCCAATGCCGCGAAAAATCATGGGCCTGCAAGGGCATCCAAGCCCGCGCCCCTCTGGAAAACAGTTCCCCTTCGCCCTCCGCTTCCCGGCTCGTGTATTCGCGTCCTCCGGCGTCCGCCTCGGAAGCAGACTCCAGGGCGTCATCCAGAACCTCATCTCCTTGGCGACTCGCGAACTGCTCCCGTTCTCCCACGCCCGCCACCCCGAACACGGACCGTCGGCTCCCCGGATGCAGGATGGTCAACTGGTCTTCCGGCACGATGGCGCAGCCGGGGTCGTGCAACAGAACGATCTCGGCCACGGAGGTCTCGCCCTGAACCTCGACCAACTGGATTTCAGCCTTGCAAAATCGGGACGGCGGCGCCTCTTTTCCTCCCGGCTCCAGAGGCGCGGCAGCGCCAAAACCGTTCTCCCGAGGCGCGGCCCAGACAAGAAAACGCTGTCCTTCCCGAGCGTCCACGGAGCGTCCCAGGCTGATCAGAACACGGCTCATGGGTAAAACATCCAGCACGATGCCGCTTTCCCGGAGAATGCCGGAAAACCCCCGGATTCTTCCCGGGCCGTGCTCCCGGGCGTCGCGCAGGGCCCGCCGGGCTTTTTCCAGCATCAACCCGGTCTGTTCCCGGACCGAACGCCGGAGTTGCCGACCATGGAAGTCCTGGGGGTAGGTCACGAATCCCTGGCTGACGGAAAGCCTGATTCGCTCGCCGTTGATCTTGTTTTCACAGCGCAACTCCGAGACTTCCCGGGCCAAATTCGCCGCCAATTGATGGCATTTCGTCGTGGTGGCCCCGGAAAAACAAATGGCCAGGGTATCCTCGCGCAACCTGGCGCAGATGGCCTGTTCCGGAGCCATACGGGCGACGAGCCGCGCCAGGTCCTGGAGCACCAGGTCACCGAACTGATATCCCCAGCGCTCGTTGATCCGCGAAAAACCGTCCACATCCAGACAGATCAGCCCCACGCTGGCACTGAACTCGGATACCCCGTCCTCCAGGCTGCCCGGGGTGTCCGGCCACAGTCCGCGGTGTACCAGCCGAATTTCCCGACTCAGGTTTTGTTCCAGACAAACCGCGTTGGCCAAGCCCGTGAGCGGGTCCACCTGGGTCTTTTTATGCAGCAGCAGATTGTCCATGACCTGACGGCACAGACAGGACCACAGGTGAAGGGTGTTCTTGGTCACTCGACCGGGCACGTTGCGGGCCACGAAAATGCCCAAAAGCTCTCCATGGCGATGCAGGGGCAGCAAGGCTTTCTTTTCCTGGGAATGATAGACGGGAACAAGACGTTGCCCCTGGTCGTCGACCACGAGCATCTCACGAGGAGGATGGGGCGGGAAGTACAGTCCGTAGGAGGAAAACGACAGGAACCCGGCCATGGCTTGGCGCAGTTCGGATTCCAGGGTGATCATGTCCTGGCGCTCAAGGCGAATGTTTGATTCCGAGGTATCTTGCGTCTTAATAAACATCCGGAAAAATCCTGAGCCGACCCGTCGGGCCGACCGGCAATCTCCGCCACGACGGTCCGTCGCCTCCACATTGGGGAAGAGAAGTCGAGCGTTTTTTAACTGAAAACCTAGTCGGCTTGGCTAAAAATGTCCACGATGACGGCTCGCGGTTATTGGGCGCCCTCACGGCGCCGCTCGGCCCGTTTCCGGAACCCGTTGGCGACAAAGACGTCCATGACCATTTGCACAAGATGGTAGGCGATGCCCGGAACCATGGCCAGGGGAAAGGCATGAGCGAAATAGCCGGCCCAGACCAGGTAAGAAATGGTCAGTGTTTTTTGGGAGGTATGAATGGTAAAGGCCGATGTGGAGGGCCGGTCCAGGCGGATGCCTTTGGAAATGGCGAAGTTCATGACGAGAATGAGCGCGTGCAGGATGATCATGAACCCGAACAAGCCGATGAAGCCCAGGCCCACCGAGCCGATCACGCCCACGGAACTGGATACGGCATTGAAGATGATCAACAGGACCACGGATTGCGAAAAAATCGAAAACGCCTTTTTGTACGGCGCGATATGATCCTTGATCCATGGCCGCAGGACCTGGCCGAGCACCGTAGGTAAAAGCACGATGGTGCTTAGAGTGAACAAAATGTGTCGCACCGGCAGGGACACGGCCTCCTCCAGATGCAGAAGATCGCCCATGAACCCAAGGATGGCGTTGAGTACCAGCGGGATAGTCAGCAGGGAGAAGAAGTTGCACAAAACACAGATGAACAGGCTCAGGGGGACGTTGCCCAGAGCCATAGCCGTCATCACCGTGCCCGAGGCCACGGTCACCGGGGCCGCGGCGATGATGATCGACCCAATGATGAAGTCGACGTTATCGCCAAAAAACAATGAAGCCAGCACGGCCGTGAGTACGGGGATCAAGATCAGGGCTGAAATCAAGGAGGCCATGAGCACCCGAACATTCTTCATCTGCTCCAGAATGGTGCGCGTATCCAGACTGAATCCGGTGATCAGGAAAGTTAGAAAGATGGCGTAATTGAGGATCTGATGTTCCTTGACGAACACGCCCAGGCCGGGAACCACGAAAGCCAAGGCCGAAACTACGGCCATGCCGACAAAGAACCAATGTTTTTTGAGGAAGGGGATCATGATGATGGAGCGGCTCAGGGTTCAAAATATGGAAATGTAGGGGCCAATGGCGTGTCCTTATCGACAATTCCTTGCTGGTGCAATCATCGAAACGTGCCTCCAAAACCCGGGAGCACGCCCCTTAAAACCCGCGCCCACAAGAAACGGGACGAACTCAGAACCCAGCCGCGTGAGGATGCAGGCGCAACAGGCCGGTCTCGCTCATAATCTCCAACCCGAGGATGGCCGCCGCGAAGAGCAGGCCTATCAGGCAGAGCAGTCGAAGAATCGGCCCTCGCCGCCGGTCCATGAGTACGATCAACGTAGGCAGGATGCCGAACAGGATCACGATGCCCACTCCGCCCACGATGTCCAGGGCCTTCAAGAAAATGTCCGGATAGATCAGGCCGATGGCCAGGGGCGGCAGGAAGGTCAGGGCGACCACGAGCAGGCGGTTGTTCACTCCGAAGGTATTCAGGGTCAGGTCGCGCAGAAAGCTCAGCAGGCCCAGGCCGTTGGCCAGAAACGAGGTACAGATGGCCACCAGGGCAAAAAAAGAAGCGAACAACGTGAACGACGTACTCTGGATGATCGCGCCCATGGGCACAGTGGCCGGGGTGTTCGTCTTCCAGGCATCCAGAATGCTGTTCTCTCCGGTCAGGGGAATCACGCCGATGCCCACCGTCACCCACAAGGCGTTCATCACGAAGGCCAACAGCATCCCCAGCAACACCGCCCGTCGGAAGGTGGCCATGTCCCAGCGCAGGTTCGCGGTGACCGTGGGAATGATGTTGTGAAAGTGAAACGCGGTGACGATGATCGGCAGGGTCGCCGGAAGAAAGGCCCAGTCCGTGTAGCTCATTCGGGAAGCGTCAATGTGCCCACCGCCCATGAAGACCAAAAGAGCGAAGGTCCCGGCCAGGATCAGCACCAGCATGGTGTTCAGGCGCTGGATCAGGCTGAGGTTGATACAGGTCAGGGTGATCAACGGGACGGCGAACAGCAGGGTGACCAAGGTCTGCTGCGCCTCCATGCCCAGCAGGCTGGCCACGATCTTCGCGCCGCCGGTGAAATACGCGGTCAGCAACCCGTACAGAATGATCATGTTCGCGGCGATGGCCGCCCACTTGCCCGTGGAGCCCAGAAACGTTTCGTACAGGGAGGGATAGTCGAAAGTCTCGCTGCGGCTTCTAGCCGCTTGGTCGCCAAGGATCTGGGCCGTGAGAAACATCATGGCCCCGCCAGCGACCATGGCCAGCAGCGACGGCCACAGCCCGGCCAGACCGGTGTTGATGGGCAGCCCCAGAATTCCCGCGCCAACGAGGTTTCCGGCGATCAACGCCGCGGCGGCGATGGTCGCCCCGGCTCCCAGTCCCGTCGAACGAGTACGATCCATGGCCATGCCTCCTGCTTGGTAGTTTCAGCGGACAACCAAAGTCCCTGACATGAAAAGACGTCCTTACGCTCGAAACCCGCAAATAATCAATCCATTGAACGCCGCGGGGCGAATGCGGCGCTTGTACGCCCAGCAAGTTTGTTTTACGGGTATCTAGTCAGCACATTTTGTGTCCGCTCTTGTTCCGGCAATCGGGGTCGGGATCGGAATCGGAACAGGAAAAATTTGAACGCATCCCAGCGTTTTCGATCCCGATTCCGACTCCGACCCCGGCAACGGCATTACTCTGTGCTGAGTAGTTACATTTACGGATGCATACCCCTCACCCTTCATCCCCCCCCTTCACCTTCGGACCATGCCATGCAAACCACCTCTTCCCCATCCTCTTTGACCACGCCCCCGGAAATCCTCGCTCCCGCCGGGGACCGGCAGGCATTCCTCGCGGCCCTGGCCGCGGGTGCGGATGCCGTATACTGCGGCTTGAAGCATTTTTCAGCCCGGATGGAGGCGGAAAACTTCTCACTGAACGAACTGGCCGAGCTGACGGATTTGGCCCATGCCAAGGGCCGAAGGGTGCTGGTGGCCATGAACACGCTGGTCAAGCCCGGAGATCTCGCCGCTGCCGGTCGGCTGGTGGACCAGTTGCAACGCCATGTGCGTCCGGACGGACTGATCGTGCAGGACCTGGGACTGCTGGCCCTGGCCGGGCAGTGCGGTTTTTCCGGTGAACTGCACCTGTCCACCTTGGCCTGCATGAGCACGGTTTCCGGGCTGCAAGCCGCGGAGCGTCTCGGAGTTCGGCAGGTGGTCCTGCCCCGGGAGCTGCACCTGGATGAAATCAAGCTGATGGCCGAGGCCTGCCCGCCGGGGATGCATCTGGAGGTGTTCGTTCACGGGGCGCTCTGCTACGCCGTGTCCGGGAGGTGCTACTGGAGCAGCTACATGGGCGGCAAGAGCGGGTTGCGCGGACGCTGCGTCCAGCCCTGCCGCCGCCGCTACACCCAGGAGAACCGCCGGGGCGGATTCTTTTCCTGCCAGGACCTGAGCCTGGACGTCCTGGTCAAGACCTTGCTGGACATCCCGCAAGTGCGCACCTGGAAGATCGAGGGCCGCAAGAAAAGTGCCCACTACGTCTTCTATACCACCACCGCCTACCGCCTGCTCCGGGACGAGGCCGTTTCCGTGCGCTCCCGAAAAGAGGCCGCCGCCCTGCTGGAAATGGCCCTGGGCCGTCCCGGGTCCCATGCCGGGTTTCTGCCTCAACGCCGATATATCCCACTTGCGCCGGACAGCCACCTTGGCTCCGGCCTGCTGGCCGGCCACGTACCCAAGGACGCCAAAACCCCGTTCATCCGGCCCCGCATCCCGCTGCTTCCCGGGGACCTGCTCCGCCTGGGCTCCGAGGATCAACCCTGGCACCGGGTCATCCGCGTCACCCGGCCGCTGCCCAAGGGCGGTCGGTTCGATCTGGCGACCGGGCCCGCTAAAAGCCGGACCGTCGGCCGCTTTGATAATCAAGGGAAGAGAGGGGCAAAGGCCCCGGACGGAGGAGGGCGTCCAGGAAACGACAAGCCCGGCGGAAGATACGCGGCGGACACCCCGGCCC
>NZ_PZKN01000060.1 GCF_003046795.1 Desulfonatronum sp. SC1
CCATAGCCTCTAGCCCATAGCCTCTAGCCCATAGCCTCTAGCCCATAGCCTCTAGCCCATAGCCCATAGCCTCTAGCCCATAGCCTCTAGCCCATAGCCTCTAGCCCATAGCCTCTAGCCCATAGCCCATAGCCTCTAGCCCATAGCCTCTAGCCCATAGCCTCTAGCCCATAGCCTCTAGCCCATAGCCCATAGCCTCTAGCCCATAGCCTCTAGCCCATAGCCTCTAGCCCATAGCCTCTAGCCCATAGCCTCTAGCCTATCGCCCATAGCCTATGGCCTATCCCCCCCAAACCCACGTCAATTCGTGCTTGTTGTGCGCGAGATGCAGGAGGCGGGAGTGGGGGATGGACCGGAACTGGTCGATAACCTGGAAGTCCGTCTCCCCCTGGAATTTGATGGTGCAGACCATGTTTTGGACCGTTCCCGCGTCCAGCCAGCGGCGGACCAGGGCCAGCAGGCGCTCGGGATAGCAGACCACGTCCGAGAACAGCCAATCCACCGGGCCGAAGGCATCCTGACCGATGGCTTGGGGGCTCTGGGCAAAGGCGCTTTCAGGCCGAAAGATGATCCCAGGCAGCCCGGCCAGCCGTGGATCCAGTGGGGCCTTGTCCACGCTGATCACCCGCGCTCCGAGCTTATGCAGCACCCAGGTCCATCCGCCGGGGCTGGAGCCCAGGTCCAGGCAGAGTTGCCCCGGATCGGGACGCCGGTCCAGCAGGGTGAACACTTCCCACAGCTTCAGATAGGCCCGGCTCGGCGGACCGGTCTTGTCCTCCACGAACAGCGCCTCGCCGTGGGCGAACGGGCTGGAGCAACGGGGTGAGGCCAGCAGGGTGGAGTCGTCGAGCAAGGTCCAGGAACCAAGTGGGAGTTTCGGCAACGGGTCGCCGAAAACCAGGGGCCGGGAAGAGGGGCCGCGCAGCCGTTGCTGGATCAAGCGGGCCCGACCCCGGCGCGGCAAATGTTCGTCGTACAAGGCCCAGAGCGGCCCCAACCCCTTGAGCGCGGTGGCGGCCTGGGCTATGGACGTGAAGGGGATCACCCGTAGATCGTGCCAGATATTTTGTGCCCAAGCCGGAAGAACAGTCGTCGGGCGAACAGGCGGCGCAGCGCACAGCGCCAAGCGCCCCAAAACACGTTCGACCGGCCCCAGTTCCCGCAGCAGCTCCGGCAAAAACCCATCGGGCGCCAGATATCCGACGCCGCCTTGCGGCACCGCGAATCCCATCAGTCGCCCCAACCACATCCACGCAAGGAGTCCATTCCATGTCCACCCCGCCCTGCCTCCTGACCATCGCCGGTTCCGACTCCAGCGGCGGCGCCGGAATCCAGGCCGATCTGAAGACCTTCACCGTATTGGGCGGCTACGGCGCGACGGTGCTCACCGCGCTGACAGCCCAGAACACCCAGGGTGTTCAGGACATCCTTCCCCTGCCGGATACCTTCGTGATCCGGCAGCTGCGCTCGGTCCTGGACGATCTTCCGATAGCCGCGGCCAAGACCGGCATGCTCTTTTCCGCGGACCTGATCCGCGCCCTGGCCCGTGAACTGAAACACAAATCCTTCCCTCTGGTGGTGGACCCGGTCTGCGTGAGCAAAAGCGGCCACAATCTGCTCCAGCCCGAGGCCGTGGAAACCCTGAAGACGGTCTTCCTGCCCCTGGCCGACCTGATCACCCCCAATCGCCCGGAGGCGGAACTGCTGGCCAAGATGACCATTGCCGACGAGACGGATGTTCCCGAGGCCTTGGAGCGGCTGCTGGCCCTGGGTCCCAAGGCCGTGCTGCTCAAGGGCGGCCATTTCTCCGGCGAAACCCTCACGGACTGGCTGGCCGTGCCCGGCCAACAACCACGCGCCTTCCGCCACCCCCGACTGTCCAACCAAAACACCCACGGCACGGGCTGCACCCTGTCCGCGGCCATCGCCGCGGGCCTGGGCCGCGGCCTGGACCTGGCAACCGCCGTGGGCCAAGCCGTGGACTACATCCACGACGCCATCCGCACCGCCTATCCCCTGGGCCACGGCATCGGGCCGGTCAATCATCTGCATCCGCTCTCGCAAGGCAAATGAGGCGAATGGAGCCGCGATCACATTGTCGCCCTTGTCTCACGCCCCATACACCTCGGCCAATATCTCCCGTCCCCCACGATCCAGAATCGCCCGGGCCACTCGGCGGCCCAGTTCTTCGGCGTCCCGGGGCTTGTCCGTGGCCTCCTCGATGATCAGGGTCTTCCCGTCCACGTCGGCCACAAGCCCGCGCAGGGTGATCCTGTTCGGGGCGCTGATGTGAGCGTATCCGGCTATGGGCACCTGACACCCGCCCTCCAGGGTGGCCAGAAAGGCCCGTTCCGCCCGGACGCAGCAGTGGGTGTCCGGATGATTCAAAAAGCCGAGCAGTTCCACCAGGTCCTCGCGGTCCTGGGCGTATTCCAGCCCCAAGGCCCCCTGGCCCACGGCGGGCAGGAACAGCGGCGGCCCCAACGGCGTGGATTTGGGAACGCTGAGCCCGAGGCGGTTCATCCCGGCCTGGGCCACGATGATGGCGTCGTAGTCCCCGGCCAGCAGCTTGTTGACCCGGGTATCCAGGTTGCCGCGCAGGTTCAGGATCTTCAGGTCCGGACGCAGCGCCAAAAGCTGACAGCGCCGGCGCAGGCTGCTGGTGCCCACCCGGGCACCCTCGGGCAGCCCGTCCAGGCCGTCGTAGAGTACGGACAACAGGGCGTCGGTCAGGTCTTCCCGCTCCGGAATGACACCCAGAACCAAGCCTTCCGGCAGTTCGGCCGGTACGTCCTTCATGCTGTGCACGGCCAGGTCGGCCCGTCCGTCAAGCAGGGCCTCTTCGATTTCCTTGACGAACAGCCCCTTGCCGCCGACCTTGGCCAGGGGCACGTCCTGAATCTTGTCGCCCATGGTCTTGACCAGCAGCAGTTCCACTTCCAGCCCGGGATAGCGCTCCAGCAAACGGCTTTTGACGTGCTCTGCCTGCCACAAAGCCAGCTTGCTGCCCCGGCTCGCGATGGTGATGCGTTCCAACATGGACATACCCAGCTCAGTGGCACCCGGCGCAACTGGACGCCGAGCAGCCGGAACAGGATGAGCCGGAACCGGAACTCGCCGGAACCGCCGAGCCGACGGCATCGCCCCCGCCGCCGGATTTATGCCGACACCGGGACATCAGCTTGCCGGTCCTGGCTGATCCGCAATACGGACAGATCACCGCGGGATCCCCGAAAACCAGTTCCTCGAACTCTTTCTCACAATCATCGCACAGGTATTCATAAATCGGCATATTTTCTCCTTGAAGGACACACTCTTCTCCCTCGGCGTCCACATCTCGTTCGAATTATCTGAGTACTGAAAAACGTCCTTTGTCGACAGTCCGTTCAAAAAACCCAAGTGCAAGGAGCAAGAAAAGCTCAAGGTCGAAGCGTATTTTTTGATACGTGAGAGTTTGAACTTTTTGCAGCGACGCAGCAATTGGGAGTTTTTCAGCGGACTGTTATTGTTCCCCGAACAAAATTTCATCCGTCAACAAACACAACAAATGCCCCACAGTGATGTGAATCTCCTGAATAAGCGGGGTTTGGCGCGAAGGCACGGCCAGCAGGTGATCGCACAACTCCCGCATCTTGCCCCCGTCTTCGCCGGTCAGTCCGATGGTGACCATCCCCAGGGCCCGACCGGCTTCCAGGGCCGCGACCACGTTCGGGCTGTTGCCGGAGGTGGACAGCCCCAGCAATACGTCGCCTTCCCGGCCCAGGGCCTGGACCTGCTTGGCGAAAATCAGGTCAAAGCCGAAATCATTGCCCACCGCGGTCAGGATGGATGTGTCCGTGGTCAGGGCCAGAGCCGGAAGCGGACGGCGGTCGATCAGAAAACGGTTCACGAATTCCGCGGCCAGGTGCTGGGCGTCCGCGGCGCTGCCCCCGTTGCCGCAAAGCAGAATCTTGCCTCCGTGGGCCAAGGCCCCGGCCAGAACATGCGCCAACCGCGCCACCTCCTGCCCATGCATGGAGAAAAAGGCTTCCCGCAACGCACCGCCCTCGACCACATACGCTTCCAATCGCGCGAAAACGCGCCGCAACGCGGCATCATTCATGGGTAATCGCCTCGTCTCGGTCATGGTTGCACCTCCAGTGGTCTTACTTTTCGCCCGCCATCCCTTCCGGCGAGGGATTCCTTCCCAGCCACGAGGGCCAGCCCCTCTTCCTCGGCCAGGGCCGCTTCCCGCTCCCAGCCCCCCAGCAACAGACTTTGCGCGGCGAGGTGGAACATTCTTTCGGGGTGATCTCCATACAGGGCAGTGATCAAGGCTTGGTAATCCAGGACAAAAGCCATGCGTACCAAACTGTTTTGGTCGTAGAGCAGGCGGGCCAGCAAGGCATTTTCCCGGTGTTCCGGCAAGTAGCGGATGAACAGTTGTCGGCTGGACGAGATGATGAACCGGATCCTGGCCACCTCGCGGCGCATGCTTTCCCGAGTTTGATCGACCACCTTGGAGAGCTCCCCGACAATGCCCCGCTCTTCCGGGCGCAACCCGATCTGTCGAAACTCCAAAAAACGCCCTCCGTAGATCTCTCGTTGGTAGGCGTCTTCCTTCAATTTCATGGTTTCATGAAAAATATATCCCAGACACCACCCCAGCAACTGGCCGTGGACGTCCGCGCCCCGATCCGTGCGAAACAAGTGATGCGCTGTGTCTTTCAATCGCCATAGCAGCCCCTTGTTCATCTCCACGCCCAGCACTTCACGCAGGACCTCGAAGTCCAGGCGCTCCTCGTCGTCAAACATCCTGAACTGGTTCTCCAGAACCTGCTGACTCAGGCAAAAGTCGCGGAGAATGTCTCGGACGAATTCGGACCGTTTTGACCGTATCCAGGCTCGGAACATGACGTTGGATTGCTCGTATGGTTGCGGGTTGAAGACGCTGGCGCTGGTCGATGGCGATTATTGACCGATGCCTCTCGACTAGGATAGTCGGAAGGAAGCCGTGAAGGACGCGCATGTGTAACCTCAAGCCGGTAAAAAATCAAAAGAGCATGTCCACGAAAATTCAATCGCTTCTTCTGCCCTTTCTCTTGTTCGCCTTGTTTTTCATCACAGTCCCGACTTCAGGCTCAACCATGGAGAAAGGCGACGCTCCGGACGCCGTTTCTTCGGACGTCCTTGATCCCACCGCCTTCACCCTGGAACAGGCCGTCCGGCAAGGTTTGCGGGCCAATCCGCGGATGGCCGCGGTTCGCGCCGCCCTCCGCGGAGCGGAGTTCGGGGAGAAGACGGCCGGCACCGCATTTTATCCCACTCTCTCGGCCAACTACGGCTTCGCCTATGACGACAAGCCCACTATGGGCGGTGACCGGGAGGCCTGGACCCTGAACATCAATCTCAACCAGCCCCTGTTCACCGGCTGGCGACTGCTGAACACCCACCAAAAGGCCCAGTTGGCCGTGGAACGGGCCCGGGTCGAAGTGGAAAACATCGAACTGAACCTGATCCTGCTCATTCAGGAGCAGTTTCTGGATTTGCTCAAGGCCAGGGAGAACGTCCGCAGCGCCCAGGACTCGGTCATTCGCCTGCAGTCCCAATTGCAAAACACGCAGGCCTTTTTCGACGTCGGGTTGCGACCCAAGTTCGACGTGCTTCAGGCTGAAGTGGATCTCGCCAGGGCCGAACAGGACTTGCTCATCGCCCAAAACGCCGTGGCCACTCAAGTCGCCCGCCTGAACACCCTGCTCAATCTGAATCTGTCCACCGAGACGGACTATATCGGAGAGTTGACCTACCTGCCCTATGCGCCCCGGTTCGAGGAATCGCTGGAAACCGCCTATCGGCTGCGCCCGGACATCATCCTGGCCCTCAAGGCCGAGGAGATCGCGGGCAAGGACGTCGAAATAGCGGCCAGCGACTTTTACCCTCAGGTCTCGGCGGACCTGGACTTTTACAGCCGAGGCACCGACCCCACCGTCACCGGCACCGACTCACGGCCCGACCCCTGGTGGACCGCGGGCGTCAACATGCGCTGGAAGGCTTTCGAGTGGGGCCGAACCCGCTACGCCACGGAGCAGGCCCGCCAAGACGTCCTCCGCTTGCACGAAGAGACGGCCAACCTGCGCCTGGAAGTCTCTTTCTCCGTCAAATCCCTGCACCTCAAGCTGGAAGAGACCGCGGCACGCATCGCCGTGGCCCAGAAAGCCGTGGAAGAAGCCCGGGAAGGCTTTCGCATCGCCCAAGCCCGGTTCCAGGCCCAGGTCGGCACCAACACGGACGTCCTGGACGCCCAGGCCCGCCTGACCCGCGCCGAAGCCGACCTGACCGACGCCATGGCCGACTACCAACTGACCCTGGCCCGCCTCTTCGCCGCCACCGGGGAACGCAATCCGGGGTTGGTGGTACCGTAATAAGGCGATAGGCTATGGGCTAAGGGCTATAGGCTAGGAGTATTATCACCCAACACCATCACCTATCGCCCATCGCCCCTAGCCCCTAGCCCATCGCCCCTAGCCCATCGCCCCTAGCCAAAAAACCATGTCTGATAATAAAGGCTTCCGATGTCTTCGGGTATGGGAAAAAGCTCGGGATCTGGCAGTCCTGGTCTACGACCAATCACGGGAAGGACCTTTCACGAAAGATTATGGGCTCCGAGACCAGATACGGCGCTCAGCGGTCAGTGTACCCAGCAACATTGCGGAAGGGGATGAGCGAAGTACGGACAAGGACGCCGTGCGCTTTTTTTACATGGCCAAAGGATCTTTGGCCGAACTGCGCACCCAGTTGGAAATAGCCCACCTAGTCGGCTACCTTGACAAAGCGACATTTTCGCTTCTTGAATCACAATCCATCGAAATCGGAAAAATGCTCGGCGCCCTCATCAAAGCCCGCTCCCCCAAACCCTAACCCATCGCCCATCGCCCCTAGCCCATAGCCCATCGCCCCTAGCCCATAGCCCATCGCCCCTAGCC
>NZ_PZKN01000061.1 GCF_003046795.1 Desulfonatronum sp. SC1
GGCCGGGTGGGAAACCCGGTGCCCCCGGTGGAAAAGGCATCTCCCTGATCAAATAGCGGCCTTTTCGGCCTCTGACCCTTATTCGACGAAGGGCGGCGGAATATTGTGCACCGCCGCCCTTTGTTCGTTCATGAGATCCACCACCATGCGCGATCTGCTCCCCCTGCTTCCCCGCCCCAGCCAGTACCTGGGCACCGAGCCCAACGCCGTGCACAAGGATCCGACCCAGGTGCGGGTGCGCGCGGCCCTGGCTTTTCCGGACCTTTACGAGGTGGGCATGTCCTACCTCGGAGGGCGCATCCTTTACCATGCGGTGAACGCTCATCCGGAATTCTGGGCCGAACGAGCCTTTGCCCCGCCCCTGGAAGCGGCCCAGATTCTGCGGGACTCGAAAACACCCCTAAGCACTCTGGAATCCGCCACCCCCCTGGGTGATATGGATGTCCTCGCCTTTAGCCTGACCCACGAACTGTGCTACACCAATGTGCTGTACATGCTGGACCTGGCGGGGATCCCGTTTCGCTCCGAGGACCGGGACGAAAGCCACCCCCTGATCCTTGGAGGCGGCGGTGTGGTCTTCAACGCCGAACCCATGGCCCCGTTTTTCGACCTGTTGGTGGCCGGGGACGGAGAGGAGGCCCTTCCGGAAATCCTGGCCCTGGTCGACCGCTGCAAGACCCAAGGCATGTCCAGAGCCGAATTCCTCCAAGCGGCCCGGAATATCACCGGCTGCTACGTGCCGTCGTTTTTTGCCGCCGGACCTGAAGACGTCGCAAGCCCCTCGTCTGTGCCCCAGCCTCTTTATGCCGACTACGCCCAGGTGGAGAAACGCATCCTGCCGGACCTGAGCGCCGCGGACTTCCCCACGAACCAAATTGTTCCCTTCGGGCCGGTGGTCCATGATCGCCTGAGCATCGAAATCGCCCGGGGCTGCACCCGAGGCTGTCGGTTCTGCCAAGCCGGGATGATCTATCGTCCGGTCCGGGAGCGCCGCCTGGACGAACTGGACCGGATCATCCAACAGGCCTTGGACCGGACCGGGTTTGACGAACTCTCCTTTCTCTCCCTAAGCACCGGAGACTTTTCCTGCCTGGACGCCCTGTTCCAGCGCAGCCATGCCCGGTGTCGGGACCGGCAGGTCTCGGTCTCCCTGCCCTCGCTCCGGGTGGGCTCGGTCAGCGGCCAGGTCATGGACATGATCGCCGGCATCCGCCGCACCGGCATTACCCTTGCCCCGGAAGCCGGGAGCCAGCGTCTACGAGACGTGATCAACAAGAACATCACCGAAGAGGCTCTGCTGGACCATACCCGCGAGCTCTTCACCCGGGGCTGGTCCGCGGTGAAACTCTACTTCATGATCGGCCTGCCCACGGAAACGGACGAGGATTTGCAGGCCATCGTGGACCTCTGCCTGAAGGTGGCGGCCACGGCTGGAGAGCGGGCCAAACGACTGCAAATCACGGCTTCCATTTCCCCCTTCGTACCCAAGCCTCAGACCCCGTTCCAATGGGAGGAACAGATATCCTTCGAGGAAACCCGACGACGGCTGAACAGACTCAGAGATCTCTTCCGGCCTCGCAAGCGGCTGGTGATGCGCTGGCACATGCCGGAAATGAGTTACCTGGAGGGCGTCTTTTCCCGCGGAGACCGGGCCCTGGCGGACGTGGTGGAACGAGCCTTTGCCAAGGGCGCGCTCTTTTCCAGTTGGGCCGACTCCCTGAGCCTGGAGTCCTGGTTGGGGGCTATGCGGGAATGCGGCCTGGACCCGGACTGGTACCTCCGGGCCAGAGACCCGGAGCAGCCGCTGCCCTGGGACCACATTTCCAGCGGCATCCGCCGCTCCTTTCTGCTGCGGGAGCGCCGCCTGGCCCTGGAGGGCCGGACCACGTCGGACTGCCGCCACGGCAAATGTCTGGGCTGCGGCGTCTGCACCACGACCAAGGTCAAGACCGCGCTGCGCCGCCAGACCGGTTTGGATATTCGGCCCCGTGTGAACCAGGATGAGCAAGTCGGCGGCTTGCCCCCGGGGCTGGGGGATGGGACGGATGGGAGTGATGGGCTAAATGGGAAAAATGGGACGGGAGGGGAGCAGCCTGAGGAGGACTTGGACCGTACACCAGGGCAAGGCCCTGAAGACCTGGGCGCCAAGGCCAACGCCCTGCGCATCGTCTACCGCAAGCTCGGCCCGGCTGTCTATTTCAGCCAACTGGAGCTGACCAGGCTTTTCGAGCGCTGTATGCGCCGAGCCGGGGTGGCCATGAGTTTTTCCCAGGGCTTTCACCCCATGCCCCGGATGTCCTTCGGACGGGCGTTGCCAGTGGGCGTGGGCAGCGTACGCGAGGAAATGGTCATCGTGCTGCGCGCACCCATGTCCGCCGCCGACCTACGCGCCCGACTGGCCCCGGAAATGCCCAGGGGGCTGGAAATTCGCGGTGTGGAGAACGCCCCACTCAACGGCCGGGCCGATCAACCGGTCTTTGAGGAATACCTGCTCCACCTCCTGGACCGCGATGCGCCGTCCGTGACTGAGGCAGTGACCCGATGGCGGTCGTTCCTCTCCATGGACCAGTTCCCCTTTGCCAGGAAGACCAAGCGCGGCTCACGGGAAATCAATCTCCGAGCCCTGTTCCGATCCATTCGCTTCCTGGACGTAAACCGTCTCCGGCTGCTTTTCGACTTCCGTGAAGACTACCTCAACCCCTGGACCACCATCACGGCCGTGACCCCGGAACTCTCCTTCCGGTCCACCCGGCTGATCAAGATCCGGGGGCTCTCCGGTGACGCGGCCAAAAGGGCCGTTTCCGGATAAAAACCGGGTCAGGTCCGACGCGTCACCCGCTCCAGGGCTTGCTTCAAGCCCGCCATGTCCACCGGCTTGGGCAGGTAATCATCCATGCCCGCGGCCAGGAACTTTTCCCGGTCCCCAAGCATGGTGTAAGCGGTCAGGGCAATGATCGGCGTACGCCGATGAGAGGGCTGAGGAATGAAACTTGAAACCTGAGGGTCGGAACTCCGGCTTCTGACTTCTGACTCCTGACTCCGGATCCTTTTCGTCGCCTCCACCCCGTCCATCACAGGCATCTGCACGTCCATCAGGATTACGTCGAAGTCTTGGGCCGCGTGCAGCTCCAGGACCCGCCGGCCGTCCTCGGCCAGGATCACCGTGTGTCCGGCCTTTTCCAGCAATAGCCTGATAGGCAGAGCATTGGATGGATCGTCCTCGGCCAGCAGGATGTGCAACTTCCGCTTTGCTTCAATCCCTTGCCCCGTCTCCTGAAGCTTGAGGACGCTCTCACCGGCAGGCAGCTTGAAGGGCAGGACCACATGCACTTGCGTTCCTTCTCCCGGCTGGCTGTTGATCACGATATGACCGTCCATCAGGCCCACGAGGCGATTGACAATTGCCAGGCCAAGTCCCGCGCCCTGAAACGGTCGGGTGTAGGAGCCGTCCACCTGGACAAACGGTTTGAACAGGTCGTTCAGTTTATCATCGGGGATACCAATGCCAGTGTCGGATACGGAGAACCACATCCCGCAGACGTCATCCTTGCCCGCGGGCAACGGGGACATTTCCAACCGGACATTTCCCCGTTTCGTGAACTTCAAGGCGTTGCCCACCAGATTGAACAGTATCTGTCGGACCCGCGTTTCGTCGCCGACAAGCCGGAAAGGGGTGGCGGGATCAGTGACGCATTCCAGTGCCACGCCTTTGTCCCGGGCCGTGATTTTGAACAGTTCCGTCACGGAATCGACGAGTTCGTCGACCACGAATTCCGCCTCATGAATCGCCATCATGCCCGCCTCGGCCCGGGACAGGTCCAGGATGTCGGAAAGCAGGTTGGTTAACCGATGGGCCGACTTTATGGTCAACTGCACGTGTTGTTGCTGCTCGACGTCCAGAGTGGTGGTCTTCAAAAGCTGCATCATGCCTATGATGCCGTTGAGCGGAGTACGGATCTCATGACTCATGTTGGTCAGGAATTCGGATTTGGCACGGTTGGCGGCCTCGGCCTGTTGCTTGGCCTGGATCAGATCGGCCTCGGCCTGCTTGCGGTCGGAGATGTCCAGGCAATGGCCGATATAGCCGAGAAAATTCCCCTGGGCGTCGTAGCGGGGAGCGCCATCGTCCAGCAGCCACCGGTATTCTCCGTCGTGTCTGCGTAAGCGGTAATCCATGCTGAACGGCTCACGGCGGCCAAAGGACGTGGTATAGACGTACAGACAACGATCAAGGTCGTCGGGGTGGACGCCCTCGACCCAGCCGTCGCCCAGTTCCTGCTCCAGGGGCCGCCCGGTGAAGGCCAGCCATGGCTGGTTGAAGTCGTCGCACATCTTGTCCAGACCCGAGGTCCAGATCAGGGCCTGGCCGAAGTCGGCCAGGGTTTTGTAACGCTGCTCGCTCTCCTTGAGCGCTTCTTCAGTCCGCTTTCGCTCGGTGATGTCGCTGATCGCCACGCGGCTCACCGGCGCGCCGCCTGCCGCTTGAGCGGCGGTTGCCGTCAGGTGCGCCCAGAAGACCGAGCCGTCGGCTTTCACCAGGCGCAGCTCACACGTCCGGGCTTCACCCGACTCAAAAAGTTTCTTGCGGTGCAGGTAGTAAATGTCCTGGTCCTCATTGAAGATGAAGCGGGAGATCGGCTGCATGACCAACGCGGCGCGATTTACACCCAGCAGGGTAACGGCGGTGAGGTTGGCCTCCAGGATCAGTCCCTTCTCGCTGACCGTGACGTAGCCCACCGGGGCCAAGTCGTAGAGGTCGAAATAACGCGCCCGCCCCGCATCAAGCTCCGCCTGGACGCGACGCAATTCCACGTTCTGCATCTCCAGTTCGATCTGATGCACCCGCAGTTCGTGGAACATCTGCTGGATGGCTTCGGGGGAGTGCGCGGGCAGGGAGACCGGCTCCATGCCCCCGGCCTGCTTCTCGGCCCGTTTGCGCAGGACCGCCACGTCGACGGGCGTCTGCCTGGGATCTTGCTTCATGTCGCTCATGGTCCTTTATTCCCTTGAGTACTTTCCGCAGGGCGTTCGGGCGGCGGCGTGCGGCTTCAGTTCTTGATCGGCAATGAAAATTTGAAAATGCTTCCCTGGCCTGGCGTGCTCTCGACCCAAATGCGACCACCTTGCATCTCCACGAATTCCTTGCACAGGATCAGCCCAATGCCGGAACCGGGTTCGCCCTTGGTGCCGATTCGCGACGTGGTCTTGTCAAGGGAAAAAATTTTAACCGCCGCGCCGTGATCCATGCCCACGCCGTTATCCTGAACGGCAATGACGACCGTGGCCTCGTCACGTGTCGCCTGGATGGACACGCTGCTACCGAGGCTGCTGAACTTGAGGGCGTTGGAGAGGAGATTGCGCAGCACAATGTCGAGCATACGCCGATCACCAAAGACCTTCACATCGGAGGGTACGGTGTAACGCATGGCTATTTTCTTCTGGTCGGCCACGGTTTGCAGCGACTCCGTGGTCCTGAGGATCAAGTCTTCCAAGCCAATCTCATCCGGTTCAAACATGATCATCCCGCGATTCAATCTGGACCACTCCAGGAGGTTCTCCAGCAAGGAAAACATTTTTTCCGCGGATTCCTTCATACTCACGGCATATTTATGCATCTCATTCGCTGAATAATCCCTGACATTGTCCACCAGCAACCTGGTCAACCCAATAAAACCGGTCAGGGGGCTCCTCAGATCGTGGGCGATGATGGAAAAGAACTTATCTTTTTCAGCCAACGAAAGCTGGAGTTGTTCATTCACTCTAGCAACTTCCAGTTCCGCGTTTTTACGCTCGGTGATGTCGCTGATTACGATGCGGCAAGCGGATGCGTTCTCGGTCTTGGCAAAAACACTCTCCAGGCGCGCCCAAAAAAACGTGCCGTTCCGCTTCAGCAACCGCAGCTCGTATTCCTGTGGTTCACCGGTTGCGAGAAGCTGCTTGTTTTTCAAATAGAAAATGTCCTGATCATCTTTGTGGATGAACCGGGAGAGCGGCTTATTGTTCAGATTGCCGCGAATCACGTCCAGCATTCTTATGAAGGTCAGGTTGGCTTCCTGGATCAGTCCGTTGTCGTCGACCGTGCAATAGCCCACCGGGGCCAGATTGAAGAGGTCGAAATAGCGTTCCCGGATCGCGTCCAGTTTGGCCTGTGTTTGGCGCAGATCTTCGTTTTGCAACTCCAGCTCGATCTTGTGGACGCGCAGTTCGTGGAGCGTTCGCCGAATTTCCTCAGGAGCCTGAGCCTCCAGCCCCTCGGCCGACCAGATGTCCGTGCTTCCAATGACATCCTCGGCCCGCCGACGCAAAGGAGTCCGGTCCGGGCTTGCGCCGTCCCCCCTTGGGAAAAAGCCTGTCTTGCCCGGACTTGCTTTCCGCTTGGCCACCATTACTCCTCTCATGATTTGCTTCCCTTCGTGTCATTGAAGGTGAATTTGTCCCGGGCACTCATCCTGGACCGTTACACAGCCACGAAAATATCACGAACTGAAATCAAATTGTAACTGGTCAGCAGAGCCAGACAAAAAAAACCTGGATACCGGCATTCGCCGGTATGACGGAAGATGCAATGATCTACTTTCATCAGTCATTCCGGCGAAGGCCGGAATTCAGGTCTTTTCCGCTGTATTCAATAGCTCCCTCTCTCTCTTTTGAGCACCTACATTTGCTGAGTAGTTACTTCAAATTAGACGTATGGACTGTAACAGGAGTTTAACAGATTGAACGTCATTTTTTTTGAAAACGCAAGTGATTTCGGTGTGTTAAGTCGCCAATTCCTGTAAGACCCCACTGCTCACTCCGTAGCCCATGGCCTTCAGTATCTGGGCCTGGGCGTCGCTTGGTTCCTCAAGCTTGCGGGTCGCTTTTCGTGCCCCGGCATTCCAACAAAGACATGAATGGAGTGTGCGCATCTGCTGCATTGT
>NZ_PZKN01000062.1 GCF_003046795.1 Desulfonatronum sp. SC1
ACAATGCAGCAGATGCGCACACTCCATTCATGTCTTTGTTGGAATGCCGGGGCACGAAAAGCGACCCGCAAGCTTGAGGAACCAAGCGACGCCCAGGCCCAGATACTGAAGGCCATGGGCTACGGAGCGAGCAGTGGGGTCTTACAGGAATTGGCGACTTAACACACCGAAATCACTTGCGTTTTCAAAAAAAATGACGTTCAATCTGTTAAACTCCTGTCAGGGATTTACCCAGGACTTGCCCTTGGCAACGCCATCCAATGCTCTGCCCATCAGGCTATTGCTGGAAAAGGCCGGACATCTCACAGCAAAAGTCCGTGGGAATCAAAGCGATTCCCACGGGCAATGCGACATTGAGTGATTTCTTTTCTTCGAACTAAATCTCGACGTTCAGGTTTTCCCCTTTACCCATGGCACCGGCCATCAATACCTTGGTTTGAAAGTCATAGTCAGCGTTGGTGTTGTTGGCAGCGCCACTGCCCATTTGATTGACAGCGTCCAATGTCTTGGAGACAACATCAGCTCCCATGGTCGAATTTTGCAGGGTTTTCGCAAGCATGGCCATACTTGCCTGCCCTTGTGCTGATCCAATTTCCATTATGTTCCTCCTTGTTATAGATTCTGGTTTACAACAAATCCGTTCATTTCCTTAATCGACGAGGACAGCTTGATGATTTCGTCGGGCGGAAATCGGCGAATCACCTCGTTCGTCTTTGGATTGAACACTTCAATCTGGAAGCCGTCTTTGCCATCCCCCGAACTCAAACGGATATTCAATCCGGTGTCCTTCAAACGCTCCTTGGCCATTTCCATGGTCTTTGAAAAATCTTCAACCCGGTTTAAAGAAAGGTCATCGAGCCGGGCAGGTTGTACGTTTTCAGCCAGAGGCATTCGGGGCGACTCATGGGATGGAGCCGCTTGGGGCGGTATTCTTCCTTAGACATAGGACGGAGCGTGGTGAAAACTGTTGATTTGCATGACCTTTCCTCCGCTTGGCATTTCTTATGAGTCTGATTGTGGATTGGGTTGGGTCTTATTCTTATCGGCAGGATGAAAGAAAACTTTAGGGTCCTGTCGCCAGGAAGCGAAGAAGTTGTTGCAGTCCAGCAGAGCGAGTGACCAGCAACGCATGGCTGTCAGGTATTTGATCCGGTACATGTACAGGCCCGGGCGGTTTTCCAGAAAGTCCTCAGAGGGGCGAGTGGAAGCCAGCGGGCTTCTGCGGCAGGTAGAGAGGATAATTTGACGCTGGATACGCACCAAACAATGTAACATCAAGGAAAAGACATGTCTGCATCATCAGTTTTTGCCGAAATCCAGGATTTTTATAAGATCATCCCCATGAAGCCATTACGCAGGACGCCGGGAGTCATTTTCGACAATGTTCCAATGGAACTTTTGCCTCGTATCAATGCCATTGATCGGGTTATCCACGCCCAAAGCGCGGTTTCTCCAGGGCCGGTTGGGGATGTAGCTCGCCCCTGGTACATGCACCCTTCCCAGGACGATAACCTGATCGTTCTTCAGGGTACCCGGCATGTTGACATTTACCTCCAAACTCATGGCCTGTTCAGCTTCACCGTGACACCCAGCCAGATCCTCCAGGATGGGAAAATCCTGTTTGACGGACCGGCAATGCTTGTCTGGCCCAGGTTTGTCTTTCATCGCATCACCAGCGGACCTGAGGGGTCAGCATCTCTCAATTTCGCAGTTCATTACGAGGGACTGGACTTGCGCACCAACTTCAATATTTATGATGTTGATCTCCAAACAGGACAGTATCGGGTCATCCGTGAAGGCTTTCAGGATCAAAATCCATAGCCTTTTCCTGGAAAGCCCTGGGCGTGGACATCCGGGGCCGCTCCCACGGCCTGCGCATCAACTACCGCACCTCCCACCAGATCAGAAAACAAGTCGACCGCCTCCTGGCCCCCAAGCTGGCCGACGTGGACGGCTCCGGGTCAAATTATGAGGGGCACGGCGGGCTCCAGGCCAAGTGATCGAGAGGACAAGCCTGCGCTGGATTATCCCCTGTATTGCTCCACCAACAGCACCCTGATATTCACATCCATCCCAATAGTCACACCACCCCAGCGCGATCAGCAAACGGCATGGGGACAGCTTATTATTTGCCAGAAGTGTTGGCAGTGCCAACGGAATTGGCGCAAGCAGTAGAGGTTTGATTGGTTGGCATAATTTATTAACATTCTGGAATTGTTTTGTTTTTTCTCTGGCATGGATCGTGCTAAGAAAGAAGCATTGTCGAAATTAAACCTTCAACTCACAAGAGGAGATTGAAAATGCGAAAACTCATCCTGTCCGCGACCCTGGCCCTGCTGTTCATGGCAACCCCCAACCTTCACGCCGCAACCGGCACCTATATCGACTGCGTCCACGGCTGCCCCGACCTGCTCGACTGCATCGCCTGCTGCAACCAAACCTTCACGAGCATAAAGGATTCCTGCGATGCGAAATGGAACCAGTGCGAGGCCCTGTGCCCCCCGGGGAACATGGACTGTCTCGATGAATGCGTGATGGACAGAAACGATTGCCTCGGGAAGGACACGCGGCATTTCGACTGCCCGCACTGGAAGGGCGGCGGCCCGCAGCCGGGTTTGACAAAGGACAACAGTTGTAGTTGGCCCTGTCACGGAGGCCCAACATCCTGAAGTGAATGACTCTATTTTCCAGAAACCACCACTGTTCACAAACGAAAGGGGGAGGAGAAACACCATGGCAAATATCTGGACAAAGTTTTTCACAACAGCGGCCCTGGCCTTCATGCTCTGCCTGACAGGGCTGGTCGTGTCCGGCGAAGCCCAGGCCCAGAGGTTCGTGGACAATGGGAACGGGACGGTGACGGATACGGTGACGGGACTGATGTGGACCAAGGATGCCAATATGTTTGGCAACATGGATTGGGATTCCGCCACATCACGATGCGCTTCGCTTGCCGTGGATGGCATCACGGGATGGAGACTGCCCTCAAAGGGTGAGTTCCCCGAAATCTACAGTGCAACTCGCGGCCAGCATCCTTTTGAAGGAATCCAAGGTGATTGTTATTGGGCCAGCACCCATTACACAGGTTATGGGGAGCATGCGCGTTATTCCATGCATATGTTCACAGGAAGATTATCCAAGCTAAGTCATAAAGATAATCCATTCTACGTCTGGTGTGTCCGTAATACCTATTGATTCGCCGTAGAGAACAATCACACACCCTCTGCGCAATGGCCGCCTGTCCTTCAGGGATGGGCGGCCTTGCTGTTTCTGGCGTGGGCCACCTGCAAGGCGCGAGGATGCCCTGTACGGGCTTCAACCAACGGCGGGCAGGGCTCGGTATGACCCAGGAGCGGGAGGCGGTCAGCGGCGGAGTGGATCGGGGCGATCAGGGAGGGGG
>NZ_PZKN01000063.1 GCF_003046795.1 Desulfonatronum sp. SC1
TTGATTTCTACCATGCAACGGGTTAGAAAAAGGTTAGAAAAATCGTGCATGGCGATGTTTTTTGAAAACAACCTGCGGACATGAATGTCTCCCCGGATCGCGATGACCAATAGGGATATTTTGACCAAGATCACGCCGCCCAGGCCGCTGCACGTTCTGGCCAGGCAACGGTTGACCCGGCTGCTGGAGAAGACCGGGCAGGGCGTGACCTGGATTTCCGCGCCGGCCGGTTCGGGCAAGACCACGCTGGCCGCCGCGTACGCCGCTTCCCGGAAGCGGCCCTGCCTCTGGTATCAGCTCGATCCGCGGGACGCCGACCTGTCCACCTTCTTCTACTATCTGGGCCGCTCCTTGAAACGGGCCCGGCCCCGAAAACGCATGGACCTGCCTTTGCTCACTCCGGAATACCGGGGCAGGATCGATCTGTTCACCAGACGCTGTTTCGAAGCCTTGTTCACGGCCATGGGCTCGCGTGGAGCGGAGCGATCCGTGCTGGTCCTGGACGACTTCCAGTGCCTTGAGGATGAAGCCTTTCATGACATGTTGCGCATTGGGCTGGGCATGGTCCCTCCTGGCGTTCAGGTCCTGGTGCTGAGCCGCACGGCGCCGCCCGCGAGCTTCGCGGTGCTGCGCGCCAACAACATGATGAACGTCCTGGGCTGGAAGGAATTGCGGTTCAGTTTCGCCGACTCCGCGGCTTTTTTCCATCAGTTGCCGGATGGCGATCTTTTTCCCAGGGAAACGGTCCGCCTGATTCACGACAAGACCCAGGGCTGGGCCGCGGGGTTGAGGCTGCTGGGCGAGACCTTGGTCCGAACCTCCAGCCTGGAAGACGTCCCGACTTTTCCGCGGGAAGGGGTGTTCGACTATTTTCTCGATGAACTGTTTCGGAAAACGGGCCTGCACACCCAGGAATTTCTGCTCAAGACCGCCCTGCTTCCCTCCATCACCGCCCGGGACGCGGAAGCGGTGACGGGGCTGGCCTCCAGCGCAAACCTGCTCCGCGGCCTGGCTGAACAGAATTTCTTTATCACCCGGCATCCCGGCCAGGAAACGTCATATCGCTACCACCAGTTGTTTCGGGAGTTCCTGATCGCGCACGCCGAGGCTTACTATCCGGCTCACAGGATCGCCCTGATAAGGCGCGACGCCGCGGCCGTGCTCAGGGCCGGCGGAAGGACGGAAGAAGCGGTGGAGTTGTATCTGGCCGGTAATCACTGGGCAGACCTGATGGGGCTGGTCCAGGAGCAGGCCCCGGCTCTGTTGCGGCAAGGTCGTCAGGAAGTCCTGCGGGGCTGGCTGGCGCGGATTCCAGCCGACCTGGTTCGCGAGCACCCTTGGCTGCTGTACTGGAGCGGGGTGGCCCATCTGCCCCAGGACACCCGGAGTGGGCTCGATCTCTTGCGCGGTGCGTTTGAGGGATTCGTGAAGCAGGGTGAGATGGAGGGAGCCATGCTGGCCTGCGCGGAAATGATCCAGGCCATCTTTCAGGAACGGGGCAATTTCATGCGCATGGAGCCTTTTTTCGAATGGATGAATGACGCCGTGGGGCCTGAACCGCGGTTTTCTTCACGGGCTGTCGAGTCCAGGGTGGTGATGAGCATGGTCCTGGGGTGCGTTTTCTGCCGCCCGGATCATCCCCATCGCGGGAAGTGGATCGACCGGGGGCAGGAGCTGCTGGCCGAGGACATCGGGATTGACCGGAAGATCTGCCTGGGGTTCCATCTGCAGATTTTCCACATCTACATGGGCGATATGGGGGAGGCCGCGAAAATCCACGCTCGGCTCGGCCCATTGGTTTCCCCTCAGGCGCTGCCGGTTTTGATCCGGTTGTATTGGCTGGTCATCAAGGCCGCCCACAACCATTTGGTGGACCCAAATCCGGCCCTGTGCCGGAAGATCGTTCAGGAAGGGTTGGAACTGGCGGAGGCCACCGGGGTTCATGCCTTTGACGTGTTCCTGCTGCTGGTCGCCGCCTATACGGCCATCGATACGGGGCAGATGACCGAGCTGGAGCAGTTGAAGAGCCGCCTTGGGCTGCTGATGCCCAAGGCCAATGCCTTTGACGTGGGCAATTATCATTGCATGCTGGCGTGCGCGCATCTGGCGCAAGGCGACGGTGAGGTCGCGCTGATCCACGCTGAACTGGCCACGGGCGTCGTCTTTCAGCCTCGCACTCCCTTCCCTGCCATGCTGGGCAATATAGGCTTGGCCGAAGCCTGCATCGAGGCGGGCAAGTGGAATGAAGCACGCTCCTTCCTGCGCCGGGCCCGGCGGATCGTCGCGGGGATCGCCGGTTTTCAGGGCCAGGCGCATTTCCTGATTCCGGTTGCCTATGCGGCCTTCCGGTCAGGGAGGGAGCGGGTTGGGCTGCGCGTGCTGGCCAAGGCCCTGGCTCGGGCGCGTCAACGAGGATGGATCAACGCCCTGTACTGGCGGCCCCGGCAGCTTGGCCTGCTCTGCGCCAAGGCCTTGGAAAACGGCTTGGAAGTGGAGTATGTCCGAATGCTGGTCCATCGGCACAACCTTTCCCCCCTTGTTCCGCGGTCACTGCGGACCGGTCTGCCATATCCTCTGCGGATCAGGACGTTCGGCCAATTGAGCGTCACCAGCAACGGCATGGAGCTTGTCTCCGTCAGGAAGGGCACCCGAAAACCCTTGACCCTGCTCAAGGCCCTGATCGTGCTGGGCGGCCGGGACGTTCACGAGGAAACCCTGCGAAATTTGCTCTGGCCGGATACCGACGGGGACAAGGCCGCCCAGTCGTTGAAATTCACCCTGCACGCCCTGCGGAAATTCCTGAACAGGAGTTTAACAGATTGAACGTCATTTTTTTTGAAAACGCAAGTGATTTCGGTGTGTTAAGTCGCCAATTCCTGTAAGACCCCACTGCTCACTCCGTAGCCCATGGCCTTCAGTATCTGGGCCTGGGCGTCGCTTGGTTCCTCAAGCTTGCGGGTCGCTTTTCGTGCCCCGGCATTCCAACAAAGACATGAATGGAGTGTGCGCATCTGCTGCATTGT
>NZ_PZKN01000064.1 GCF_003046795.1 Desulfonatronum sp. SC1
ATAGAGAGGTTAAGACTCACGGTCTATTAGTACTGGTCAGCTGAGCGCATCGCTGCGCGTACACCTCCAGCCTATCAACCTGGTGGTCTACCAGGGACCTTTAGGGAATCACTTCCAGGGAGACCTAATCTTGAGGCAGGCTTCCCGCTTAGATGCTTTCAGCGGTTATCCTTGCCGAACGTAGCTACCCAGCTGTGCCGCTGGCGCGACAACTGGTCCACCAGAGGTTCGTCCATCCCGGTCCTCTCGTACTAGGGACAGGCCCTCTCAAGTCTCCTCCGCCCACAGCAGATAGGGACCAAACTGTCTCACGACGTTTTAAACCCAGCTCGCGTACCACTTTAAACGGCGAACAGCCGTACCCTTGGGACCTGCTCCAGCCCCAGGATGTGATGAGCCGACATCGAGGTGCCAAACCGCGTCGTCGATGTGAACTCTTGGACGCGATCAGCCTGTTATCCCCGGCGTACCTTTTATCCGATGAGCGATGGCCCTTCCATGCGGGACCACCGGATCACTAAGGCCGACTTTCGTCCCTGTTCGAGATGTCTCTCTCACAGTCAAGCTCCCTTATGCCTTTGCACTCAACGGCTGGTTTCCAATCAGCCTGAGGGAACCTTTGCACGCCTCCGTTACTCTTTGGGAGGCGACCGCCCCAGTCAAACTACCCGCCTGGCACTGTCTACGGTCAGGGTTCACTGACCAGTATTAGAGTTTTAGAACAACAAGGGTGGTATTTCAACGATGGCTCCCCCCATACTAGCGTACAGGGTTCATAGCCTCCCACCTATCCTACACATGATGCCCCAAAATTCAATGCCAGGTTATAGTAAAGGTGCACAGGGTCTTTCCGTCTTGCTGCGGGTAGACGGCATTTGCACCGCCACTTCAATTTCACTGAGTCTCTGGTCGAGACAGCGCGGAGATCGTTACGCCATTCGTGCAGGTCGGAACTTACCCGACAAGGAATTTCGCTACCTTAGGACCGTTATAGTTACGGCCGCCGTTTACCGGGGCTTCGGTTCAAAGCTTCGGTTGCCCTAACCTCTCCCCTTAACCTTCCGGCACCGGGCAGGCGTCAGTCTGTATACCGCGTCTTACGACTTCGCACAGACCTGTGTTTTTAGTAAACAGTCGCCCCCGCCGTTTCTCTGCGACTCTTCGATGCTCAGGGAGCAAGTCCCTTCACAAAAAAGAGCACCCCTTCTCCCGAAGTTACGGGGTCATTTTGCCGAGTTCCTTGACCAGAGTTTTCTCAAGCGCCTTGGGATACTCTCCCCGCCCACCTGCGTTGGTTTGCGGTACGGTCTGAAAGACATCTCGCTTAGAGGCTTTTCTAGGCAGCATGGGATGAGTCACTTCGTCATAAAGACTCGTCATCAGTTCTCGGCTTAAAGCCTCGCGGATTTGCCTACGAAGCCAGCCTACAACCTTGAACCGGGACGTCCAACACCCGGATGACCTACCCTTCTGCGTCCCCCCATCACTCAAACAATGTCTCACAGGTACAGGAATATTAACCTGTTTCCCATCAGCTACGCTTTTCAGCCTCGCCTTAGGGGCCGACTCACCCTGGGAAGATTATCTTTACCCAGGAAACCTTGGGCTTACGGCGAAGAAGTTTCTCACTTCTTTTATCGTTACTCATGCCAGCATGATCACTTCCCCGAAGTCCAGCAAACCTTCCGGTTCACCTTCATCCCGCGAGGAACGCTCCCCTACCGCGTACGTTAAACGCACACCCGTGGCTTCGGCATCGTGCTTAGCCTCGTTACATTTTCGGCGCGGAATCACTAGACCAGTGAGCTATTACGCTTTCTTTAAAGGATGGCTGCTTCTAAGCCAACCTCCTGGCTGTCTCAACAACTCCACTTCCTTTCCCACTGAGCACGAATTTGGAGGCCTTAGCCGACGGTCTGGGCTGTTTCCCTCTTGACTATGGACCTTCTCACCCACAGTCTGACTCCCAGGATAAAACGCACGGCATTCGGAGTTTGATAGGGTTTGGTAACCTGGTAGGGCCCCTAGCCCTTTCAGTGCTCTACCTCCGTGCGCGAATTACCTGAGGCTATACCTCAATATATTTCGGGGAGAACCAGCTATCACCGAGTTTGATTGGTCTTTCACCCCTATCCACAGGTCATCCAAAAGGTTTTCAGCCCTTACTGGTTCGAGCCTCCACTTGGTTTTACCCAAGCTTCACTCTGCCCATGGATAGATCACTCGGTTTCGGGTCTTATCCGCAGTACTCAATCGCCCTATTCAGACTCGCTTTCGCTACGGCTACGCCTCAGAAAGGCTTAACCTCGCACTACAAATAAACTCGCTGGCTCATTATGCAAAAGGCACGCTCTCACCCTGAATGCCCTCCGAAGAAAACAAACAATGGCTCGAACCGCTTGTAGGCAATTGGTTTCAGGTTCTCGTTTCACTCCCCTAACAGGGGTTCTTTTCACCTTTCCCTCACGGTACTAGTTCGCTATCGGTCGCCAGGGAGTATTTAGCCTTGGGAGATGGTCCTCCCGGATTCCCACGGGGTTTCACGTGCCCCGCGGTACTCAGGTACCTTCAGCGCTGCTGTTCGGTTTCGCGTACGGGCCTGTCACCCTCTATGGAGCACCTTCCCAAGTGCTTCCGCTACCTACTCGCAGATCGCTTTATGAAGGCCCTACAACCCCGCACGGTCGAAACCGCACGGTTTGGGCTCTTCCCATTTCGCTCGCCACTACTCTGGGAATCTCTCTTGATTTCTTTTCCTTCGGGTACTGAGATGTTTCACTTCCCCGAGTTCGCCTCCGGATAAATCCGGATGACTGGACATGACTCCAGCCGGGTTGCCCCATTCGGAAATCCCCGGGTCAAAGCCTGTTAGACGGCTCACCGAGGCTTATCGCAGCCTTCCACGTCCTTCATCGCCTCCTGGCACCAAGGCATCCGCCAATTGCCCTTAGTATCTTAACCTCTCTATTCTTCATTCCCTATGAAATTGTCAAAGATCAA
>NZ_PZKN01000065.1 GCF_003046795.1 Desulfonatronum sp. SC1
CGGCTGAAATTAGCCCGCAGGGTGCGGTTGCCCGTGACCGTGAACGAGTACTGCGCATCACAGGAAACCACGGTGCTGCCCTCGGTCCAGTTGACAAAGACATGTCCCGGGTTGGCCGTGGCCGTGATCGTGGCGGTTGAACCGTGTGCATAGGTCCCCGCGTTGCTGGCCGTGCCTCCGGTCCCGGCAGTGGGGGTCACTGTGTAGGTTGAAAGTGTTGTTGTAAATTGTTGGGTATCCCCGTAGCTCGTGCCCGCCGTGTTCGTGGCAAAGGCCCGCGCATAATAGGTGGTGTTGGGGGTGAGTCCGGTGATATCGGCCGTGAAGGGGCCGGTAGTCGTAGCTGCGCCCTTGTCGTCGCAAGTGTCGTTCGTGGTTGGATCAGTCGTGGTTGCCCAGCATATGCCGTGGGCCGTGGGATCGGGGTCGCCCAGGCTGGTGATGTTTCCGTTGCCCGTGGCCGAAGTAGTGCCAATACTCGTTACGGCCTGAGTGGTTACGGATGCTTGCAGGGGCCCGAGTTCAAACTCCTGCCATAAGAGATACGGATAGCCGGAATTTTTGCCGGGATTGATGCCCCAGACGGTGTTGAAGTCCCAGTCGATGAAGGTGGCAATTTGTTTCATTTCAAGAGTTGTTTTTCCTTCTCCACCTAACGATGTTGTTTGTCCTGTAGTATCAATGTCCCAGTATGAATTTGAAATACTTGTATCACCTAATATATTTCCAATAAATCCACCAATATTTTCATCTGTTGAATTATCTACAAAACTAGTAGTAAAAGAATTATTTATTGTTAGATTGTTGCGACCATCCCCTATAAAACCACCTAATACTCCAGTTCCTGAAACATATCCTGTTGAATAAGAATCCATTATTATTACATTGTCATCTCCACGGCCAATAAAACCACCCAGTGTATATCCATTAATAACATTTCCCGTAGAGTATGATCTATGAATTTCTGCATTATCTTCAGCTAATCCAATAAAGCCTCCTTTTTTATCGTTAGTTGCTCCTGTTCTGTGTAGTACATTTCCTGTTGCATATGAATTGTTAATGATTGCATTTGATTTTATTAGCCCTACAAATCCTCCTGCTCTTTCTGCAGAAGTTACATCTCCAGTAGCATAAGAAGCGTCAACTCTTGAATTTCCTTCAAGTTTTCCAATGAATCCTCCAACACCGCTAAAACTGGTTGTACCACCAGTTGCATTTCCTGTAGCAAAAGAATTGTATATAGTTGAATTTACAGAACTACTAGCCCGTCCAATTAAGCCACCTACATTGGAACAATTCCAAACAGTACATTCAACATTTCCTGTCGCATGTGAATTTAAAATATCTAATCCATCATGGTTTCCAATTAATCCACCAATACTATCACCTGTTGCTATAACATTTCCTGTTGAATAGGAATTGGAAACAGATTTTCTATTAGTTCCAACTAAACCACCAACTCCATCTCTTCCAGAGACGTTTCCAGTTGCATGAGAATTATCAATTATACCCCAATTGTAACCAACTAAGCCACCAGCTCTATTAAGTCCATTGGAAGCAATATTAACTATATTTGCTTCTGAGAATGAATTGTCAATAATGCCATCATCTTGGTTATAACCAGCAAGACCTCCTGCATTTTCAGCCATATAGCCAGGATTGTTAATATTAACTGTACCTAAAGAATGAGAATTGTCAATTATACTATCATTAAATCCAGTAATTCCTCCAACATAACCAGTTCCATTAACTATAACATCAGTATCAGAGTTGTTTATTGCAGAATTTGTTTCAATTCTTCCAATAAGTCCACCAGTGTATTGTTTGCTACTGCTAATTTCACCCGATATTGAAACATTGTCAATATATAAGTTTGTTCCATATCCAGCTAAAGAACCAGTATAATGTCCTCCTTTTATACTTGCATTAATTAAACTTAAACTAATAATTTCAGAATTATCAGCAAAACCAAATAGACCTACATAGTTTGTCGTTCTGTCAATAAATAAATTGGCTATTCCAAAATTATTGCCATCAAAAATACCAGTGAACTTATCTACATCATTTCCAATCGGTTCAAAACCATCTCCAGCATTAAATGGAGCAACATCACAATCAATATCGTTATTTAGTATAAAGTGTTTTGATAAATATAATCTAGTGTTATTTAGTTGGTTGCAACTAGATATTTGGTAAGGATCACCTGGAGAGCCATCACCTCCTGCAAATTCTGGTTCACCTGAAGGAGTAGTTGTAAAAATAAATGTTGCTATATTGGAAACATTCTCTTCATCGTTTTCTTTAAGCGTAAGTGTGCTTTCTTCAAATTGATCACCATTTGCATCGTAAAAAAAAATTTCATCAGCATTAACATTTGCAATTAAATTTAATTTTGAAGGCACACTAACCAAATGATGTGTTAAAACATCTCCATATACATAATTTGTAGTAACAGTGCTTATATGTGAAGAAACATCTGCAACAGTAAAAGAATCTGCTGACTGAGCATTTGTTGTGCTCAAAAAAACGACAAAGCAAAAAACAAACAGACTGATTACAAGTAGAGAGTAGATAGGCTTGGCCATTAAATTAGACTCCTATGATAAATTTTGATTCAATAATGAACTTGCAATAAGCGTTGCCTTGGGCAAGAAACGCGCTGATTTGCAGGGAAGACGGCGAAATCAAGCGTTAAAGGACAATCTCGCGGGCCGGCACCTGCCCTGCCTTCCCGGACTAGACGCACATTGTGCTTACGCTATGTCCATGCCATACCATTTCAGATATTTGATTTCTAACATACAACAGGTTAGAAAAAACGTCTATGGCGATGTTTTTTGAAAACAACCTGCGGATATGAATGTCTCCCCGGATCGCGATGACCAATAGGGATATTTTGACCAAGATCACGCCGCCCCAGACCCCGGAGTAGGTCACCGTGCCCAGGGATGAAATACCGTCGGCAGACAGACCGCCATCTTCA
>NZ_PZKN01000066.1 GCF_003046795.1 Desulfonatronum sp. SC1
GCAAGGACGGTGGGGGAGGGGGGGGGCGAGATATGGAGATGGATCGCACGAGCACTCCTTTTGTAGAAAAACGGCCGACACCGTCCTGCTCAGATTAGAGTTGAGGTCAGCGCAAACTGTCCAAGCGACGATCCATACGTCTCATGGACTTCCGGCAACGTTGTTGTTTTGCCAACCACTAGCCACCTATCATTTGCCTCTGCTTGGTGCAAAAAAACTTTTTGCGCCAAGCTCATAAAGCATGGCCTTCACGACGTTCCTGGCCGCGCGGACAAGGGAATTGCCGAGTCAGCAACTGCTGCTGGTGGCGGATGCCCTTGGCTTGGCTCACTTCACCGTCATCGGCGTTGAGAAAACCCCGTCCGGTGGGTGCTCTCGAGATCGTCGCCGTCGTGCTGGGGGGTGATTGCCGGCTTGGCAGCGGCATGTTGCGCAACGTCCTGATCCGCGAACCCTTTTGGTCTTTCGCCCGTAGGCCCACCTCGGATTGACTGACAAATGCATCACAGGACGACGGGATTGTTTTCAGTGCGACTTGAGGGTATCAACCGTACGTGGCGACAACCGAATGCGCATGACGAACGTATGCCGGTGGAAGACTTGCAACTTGAAAGGTTTTTTGAAAAAATAAATCAAGACGTCACCGCCAATGGGAGTATATCGTTATGGATAAGAAAAGCTGGCTGCAGAAATTGGAATCCATGGAGCAAGAGCGCCATGAGGTCGAAGCTCCCGAGGAGGAAGAGCGGGGGGCGTTGCGAGACGCCCTGGAAGGGAGGGGAAAGTATGTGATCCTGGGAGGCATCGGACTGTTCGTGCTGGTCCTGCTGGTGATCATCGCTTCTTCCGGAGGCGGGAGCAAGTCGGACCGCGATCTCCATGACATCCTGGCCCGGCTGGAGGTCATCGAGACGAAGCTGGTAGGGCTGGAAAACCAGGAAAGCGGGCGGCAGCAAGCCCTGGTACGGATGCAAGGCGATTTCAGCATTTTGACCATGCGGGTGGACAAACTTTCCCGCGAAATTAAGGAACAGACCGTCGAGGCCGCGCCGCGCCAAGAACAGCGTCAGGCCACTGCTCAACCGGCCAGGCAGCAGCCCGCTGCGCAACCTTCACAACAGCCCGCTCAACAACCCGCTCAACAACCCGCTCAACAACCCGCCCAACCTCGGCAACAGCAGCAGGCCGCCGAACCCCCGGCCGCTCCGGCACCTGCTTCGGCAGAACAGCTGCGTCCGGCCGTGTCCAGGCCGGTGACTCACGAGGTGCAACCCGGCGAAACCCTGTTCCGGATTAGCCGAACCTACGGGGTGACCGTGGACGATCTGCGTCGCTTGAATAACATTTCCGGAGACCGGATCAACCCCGGCCAGGTCCTCAAGGTTCGACCGTAATTTTCATTCCGGTGGAAGATTGTCCGTCTTCCTCCAAAACCAAAACGCCGAACACGGTTACCCATCGTGTTCGGCGTTTGTTTTTACAACAACCGCAGGTTCCAGTTGAACGGCGAAGTGCGGAGGCGTTGCCCCAGGCCGGGGGGGAGTTTTTCCTCCAGTTCCACGAACAGACGGTAGCCGGCGGACTCCAGGCGGGGCAGGTGTTGGTGCAGGTCCAGGGCCCAGTCCGGAAAGATCCAGAGATTCGATCCGTATTCCCGGGCCCAGGCGATTTCCTGTTTGGGGCTGGCCAGCGGGGTGTCGACGCGGAGTTCCTGCGCCCGCCAGCGGGAGACGCACAGGGGCCAGAACCCGGCCGTGACGATTCCCAGAGGCAGGGGGCTGCGCTCAGGAAGTTCCAGGAGGGCTTGCTCGTCCAGCTCCGGACTGACCACCGCGCCGGTGAACCCCAAGCCGGCCAGCCGATCCAGGGCCAGGGCGTTGGCCGTATTGCAGAATGGTCCGGCCCAGAGACGGGCCGGATGGGAGCGGGCCGGGCGGGAACCTTGCTGGCCCGCGTCGAACAAAGCAATTTGCCAGGGGGCGTTGCACACGAACAACTCGGCACCCGCGGAGCGAATCTTGGCCAGGGCATCCCGCCAGATTGCCTCTTCCTCCGGCCAGATCACCGGAGGCAGCCACCAGCAGAGATCACGGCACGTGACGCTGGTCATGTGCTCCAGGAATTTCGGGTCCACCCACATGGCTCTTGTCGCATCCTTGGCGCGGCGCTGAGGCCTGCGGGCGACCCGCATCAACCAGGGACGGCCTTCCGGGCGGTGCGTTTCAGGCAGGGTCGGGACGAACGTCGAGGCCGGGATGGGTGTTTCGGCCCCGGGCCTCGTCTTGGTTGCGGCCATGTCCGCGACCTCTTGTTCAAGCTGGTTCAGCAAGCGGTGCAGTTCCGGTTCCCGGCGGTCGATCAGCCAGACCGGTGTCCCGG
>NZ_PZKN01000067.1 GCF_003046795.1 Desulfonatronum sp. SC1
TATAAAATTAAACGTTTTTTTGACAAAAAAGCAGAGATATCAGTAGGGTCTTACGCAAAGGGCCAGGTTAACATGCAGAAATTATTGCGGAAAAGGCTGGATTTGGCGCGATGCGGTTAAAGTCCTGTTCAACAATACCGCCTCTTCTTCCGTTATCATCGGAAAAAGGGAATCATTGTCTATGCCTGGGTCAACGACGAGCAGACAAAAAGGGCGTACGACAGTGGAAACGACGCGTACAAGGTCTTCCGGAAAATGCTGGACAAAGGATGCCCTCCGGAAGACTGGGAAAGCCTTCTGGCTCAATCCAAGGCGGCTCCCGGCCGATCCCCTAAGAGAAGAGCGTGAATTTCGTGAAGTTCTTGATTATTGGTAGGAGTCTCGAGGACTTGCGCCGGATTTACAAAAGAAATCAATGACCCTTTTCATGAGCATTGTACCATAGCTGGATTTCTGATGGGCTGGTTGTATGGCAATGCTCATTAGCTCATACGCGCCTGCATCAAGTGGTTTGACTACACATGTTCCAACAACAACCCCACCACTTGAAGCAACGATGCATTTTTACATCGGAAGGTAAGAACGAACCTTTTCTTCCGAAGGGTCAGCGAGCAGTAGCAGTTCCATTGGTGCATCCATTGCTGGAACTTCTTGGATAAGTAGCGACATTTTCGTTCTGTTGCCCAACGGGCCGGGGCTGACTGCGTCCACGCGGCTTCAATGGGTATGGTCCAGGAGATTGTTGAGTGATTTCTCCTTGAATGCACCTCTACAAAGAACTTTGGCTTCTTCAATCCACGCAACACGTTGCTCTCTCGTGCTGGTTACGACCGCCGTGAAAATCCTGCGGTGGAATGAGCGGACCCCGCAGAGATCAAATATGCATCGCCTCCAGATCGCATCCAGTGGATCTCCAAACACAGTCTGTTCTCTCGTTTCCTCGGTGTTCGATGTATTCAAGACAACAGCGGCCTTTGCCCGGAGCAGCCCGATGGGGACGCCTTCGCCATTATCTCCTTCCTCAAACCGGTAGGTGAGGCCAGGTCGGAATACACGGTCGATCCAACCTTTTAGAATGGCTGGTGGCTGTCCCCACCAGTTAGGATGAACGATTACAATCCCATCAGCAGAGCTAAGGTCATTGCAGTGAGCCTGAATTTCTGCAGGTACGTTTCCGTTTTCAGGAATCTCTTCCGCAGAAAGCACAGGGTTGAAGCCCTCCATGTATAGATCGCGGAGCAGGACTTCGTGTCCAGCGTTCACCATGTCGTCCCGCACCGCGTGGGCGATTGCATGGTTCAGGCTTCCAGGATCAGGATGTCCGAGGATGATCAGTATCTTCATGTTTCCCTTCGCACAACGACGAAATCACCCGGAGCGTAGCGATCGGGTGTATTGATTTTGTTATACGGGTTTTTATTTTGTGTCCCATGCTTTATACCGCTCTACAAGGTTTTCTAGCATTGATCGAACTTTTGAAAATGTTTCTTTTACGAAGGATGAATCTAACAGGAGTTTAACAGATTGAACGTCATTTTTTTTGAAAACGCAAGTGATTTCGGTGTGTTAAGTCGCCAATTCCTGTAAGACCCCACTGCTCACTCCGTAGCCCATGGCCTTCAGTATCTGGGCCTGGGCGTCGCTTGGTTCCTCAAGCTTGCGGGTCGCTTTTCGTGCCCCGGCATTCCAACAAAGACATGAATGGAGTGTGCGCATCTGCTGCATTGT
>NZ_PZKN01000069.1 GCF_003046795.1 Desulfonatronum sp. SC1
CACTAGTGTCCCAACGTTTTTCATTAATCAATGCTTAAGACTCTGTAAAATATGACTTTTTATTCTTTTTTGGCTGTTACCGATTTGAACATCCAGCAGCTAGTACCTTATACCTCTTGCAACATTTTTCAGGAGGTATGCGGTGTTAACTGGAAAGCTCATATTTTCTCAGATCATGGACTATTTGCCGTTGCACATGTTTCGGCGAATTGTTCAACGCTACGATGGAAACCGGAAAGTTCATCAATTTTCCTGCCTCGACCAGTTTCTATGCATGGCATTTGCACAATTGACTTACCGAGAGAGCCTCAGAGATATCGAGGCCTGTTTACGTTCCCAGCAAGGCAAGCTTTACCACATGGGAATTCGTGCTCAAGTCTCCAGGAATACCTTAGCCAATGCCAACAAAGTCCGAGACTGGAGAATTTATGCGGATATTGCTCAACACCTAATTCAGATCGCCCGCAACCTTTATATCGACGACGAATTCGATCTCGATTTGCAAAATACCGCCTACGCCTTGGATTCCACAACCATAGATTTATGCCTAGCCATGTTCCCCTGGGCCAATTTTCGCAAGTCGAAGGGGGCCATCAAACTGCACACATTGCTGGACCTACGAGGGAATATTCCGACCTTTATCCACATATCCGACGGGAAGCTCCACGACGTCAACGTGTTGGATATACTGCCAATCGAGGCTGGATCGTTTTATGTCATGGATCGAGGTTACGTAGACTTCAGGCGCCTTCATGTTTTTTCTCAAAGGGCAGCCTTTTTTGTAATCCGGGCCAAATCGAATCTTCAATGCGACAGGATCTTTTCTCACCAGGTCGATCGAACAACAGGTCTGATTTGCGACCAATCCGTAGTGCTGACTGGCTATTACCAATCCAAAAATTATCCAGAAAAGTTACGCAGGGTGAAATACAAAGACCCGGAAAGCCAAAAAACATACGTATTTTTAACCAACAATTTTGTTCTCCCAGCACTCACTATCACAGAGCTATACCGCTATCGTTGGCAAGTGGAGCTGTTTTTTAAGTGGATAAAGCAAAATTTGCGCATAAAGCGTTTCTATGGGAACTCAGCCAATGCGGTCAAAACGCAAATCTGGATCGCAATTTCGACTTTTTTGATTGTAGCCATCATGAAAAAAGAACTCAAAATCAATGCTTCACTCTACACAATTCTACAGATTTTAAGCGTGAACATCTTTGAACGAAATCCATTATTACAGATAGTTGGAAATTACAGCTACGAAAACGAAGTTCGGTCAAACACTAACCAGTTGAGTTTCTTTGATTAAACGTTGGGACACTAGTG
>NZ_PZKN01000070.1 GCF_003046795.1 Desulfonatronum sp. SC1
CCGAACCCGATGACATGGCCCCCGGAAGCGAACTGGAGAAGATCGTCCCTATCGGCGTTCAGGCCAAAAGACTTGCCCGGTGTCTGCCGGTCGTGCGGCACGGGATGATGTGCGAAAGAGGAGGCGGGCAAGAAAAGACCGGCCAGAATGCCAATGATCATAGATAGGTTTTTCATGATTCGGTCCTCCAATGCAAAGGCTGAAAGAAAAAAAAGCAGGCTAAAAGAAACATAAACGCCCATCCCAGCCATACAGGCGAAAATGGGCGCAGTTCAACAGGCCAGTGTTTCCAGGCCATGGACGAGAGTCCAGGCTCCGCTCCAGGCGGGCGGTTCTCGCAGGGAGGCGGCCAGGTCCGCTTGTGGGCGTCAATGCGGGATGTCATCGCGCTCTCTTGTTGCGTGCTCTTTGCTTCCCTGTGTAAAAATAAAAAAACGCCCGTCGCGGGAAAAGGCGAAGTGGGCGTTTAGGGGCGGAAGGCGGCCGTCTAGGATCGGCAAAGACTCCACTGCAGGATTGTCCCAACCGGGAGGAGGAAGATTGTAGACGGAGCTAGGTGAAGCCATGGTGATTTCCTTTTTCCGCCGGTTGAAAGCTCCTGCCTGTTGAATAGTCTAGGCCTTAATCAATTTTTGTACATTTTGCAGATTTCTACAATCAGGTCAACCCATGGTGCTGGATTAAGGACGTCACAAAGGAGCCATCCTGGCAAAGCCAGCATTCGTGACAAGTTCAGGCAAAGCAGCCTGCGATACCGTTTCCATTGGCGAGGAACCATTTGTCACAAAAAGGGCGGCCCCGATGGGACCGCCCTGCAGTGTTTGGACTGAAGAAGTGCCTTGCGGGTTACTCATCCAGCAGGAGCATGAGCACGCCCGGCAGAGTCTTAGGCCGGATATTGGCCGTGAGACTACGGTTCCTGTTGGCAGAAAAGCTGTACTGCTCATTAGTGGAGACCACGCAATACCCTGTCAGTCCAGACCAGGTTTCAATCCAGTTGGACAAAGAAAAACCCTGGTTGGGCAGGACGGTCACGGTCACGTTGGCACCGTGGTTGTAACGGTCAAAGCCGGTTACGATTCCATAGTTCGCGGGGCTGGCGGTTCCTGTGATGGTGTATTGGCTTGCTGCTCGGCTGAAATTAGCCCGCAGGGTGCGGTTGCCCGTGACCGTGAACGAGTACTGCGCATCACAGGAAACCACGGTGCTGCCCTCGGTCCAGTTGACAAAGACATGTCCCGGGTTGGCCGTGGCCGTGA
>NZ_PZKN01000071.1 GCF_003046795.1 Desulfonatronum sp. SC1
CTTCAGGTACCCCCGGCTCCCATGGCTTGACGGGCGGTGTGTACAAGGCCCGGGAACGTATTCACCGCGCCGTGGCTGATGCGCGATTACTAGCGAATCCAGCTTCATGGAGTCGGGTTGCAGACTCCAATCCGAACTGAGACCGGTTTTTGAGATTCGCATCCCCTCGCGGGGTAGCTGCCCTTTGTACCGGCCATTGTAACACGTGTGTAGCCCTGGATGTAAGGGCCGTGCTGATTTGACGTCATCCCCACCTTCCTCACGGTTTACACCGGCAGTCTCGGCAGAGTCCCCACCATTATGTGCTGGTAACTACCGATAGGGGTTGCGCTCGTTATGGGACTTAACCCGACACCTCACGGCACGAGCTGACGACAACCATGCAGCACCTTGAAAAGTGTCCGAAGAAAAACCTGTTTCCAAGTCTGTCACTTCCCATTTAAACCCAGGTAAGGTTCCTCGCGTATCATCGAATTAAACCACATGTTCCTCCGCTTGTGCGGGCCCCCGTCAATTCCTTTGAGTTTCATCGTTGCCGACGTACTCCCCAGGTGGATTACTTAATGCTTTCGCTCAGTCACTAACGGTATATCGCTAACAACCAGTAATCATCGTTTACAGCGTGGACTACCAGGGTATCTAATCCTGTTTGATACCCACGCTTTCGTGCATCAGCGTCAGTGACACTTTAGTAAGCTGCCTTCGCAATCGGTGTTCTGTGGTATATCTATGCATTTCACCGCTACACACCACATTCCGCCTACCTCAACTGTACTCAAGACTGGCAGTATCAACGGCAATTCTACAGTTAAGCTGCAGTATTTCACCACTGACTTACCAGTCCGCCTACGCACCCTTTAAACCCAATAAATCCGGATAACGCTCGGATCCTCCGTATTACCGCGGCTGCTGGCACGGAGTTAGCCGATCCTTATTCGTATGGTACCGGCAAATAGCTACACGTAGCTAACTTTCTTCCCATACAAAAGCAGTTTACAACCCATAGGGCCGTCTTCCTGCACGCGACATGGCTGGTTCAGGCTTGCGCCCATTGACCAATAT
>NZ_PZKN01000072.1 GCF_003046795.1 Desulfonatronum sp. SC1
GTCAGCCGGAAAATCGAGCCAAGCATCTCCATGCCCATGCGGGCCGTGAAGTCCAGTGTCAGCAGATACAGGGCCGCTGGCAGCAGATACAGGGAGGCCCGGACCATTCCGGTGAACACGCCCTGCACCGCGTCCAGGACGTTGACCACGGACTGTCTGGCCTCGACGCGGCAACGGGTCAGCATGACTCCGAAAAACAGGGCGATGAACAGCACGGCCAGGGCCTGATTATGAACAACCGGAGCGAGCACGTTGCCGGGCACGATGGACTTGGCCATGTGCATCAACTGCTCGAATACATCCTGCCTGCCAGAGTGCTCCATGACCTCGGGCATGCTTTGGATCAGAACCTGCTGGGCAAGCGGTGAAAAATCCACGCCCGGACGGCCCCAGACTCCCAGGACCACGCCCAGGGTCGCGACCACCAGCAATGCACCGGGCAGGACCACAAGCAGCCGACGGACCAAAGCGGAATTGGTCCCGCCCACGAGCAGGCGGTAGATGCTGGTGACCACCGCGGTGATCATGATCGGCAGGACGCAGAGCTGCCAGAAGCGGATGAACAGTCCGGCCAGGGGGCCGGCAAACATGGCCGGAGATGGCAGCAGGCTTCCGGTAGCCCCGCCGAGGACCATGCCCAGGACCACGGCCCACGGACTCAGCAGCCAATGCTTGTCCCGTTCCCGACGGATCACCAGCAGCCAGAACAGGACGAAAGCCCCGGCATGCATGGCCGCCAGCAGCGGCCAAAGCGTATCGGCTTCCGGGAGGGCCGTCGGTTCCGGGTCAAGCGCAATGTCCTGCCCTGGCCGGACGTGCGCCGTTGGAACATGGTCCAGATAGCGTTCAAGCAGCGAGGCAAGACTGGTTTCGCGCTGGTGTTCGGTGACGTCGAGATAGTCGTTGACCAGGCGCAGCAGGTCAGGTGCGCCGGGGTGGACGGCGATCACCAGGGGGTCGGCAAGCAAGGGAACGGCCCGGGCCTTGTAGTCCGTTTCCGGGTTTTGATGGACCATGAGCCGGTGGACGCGGTCCGGCACGA
>NZ_PZKN01000073.1 GCF_003046795.1 Desulfonatronum sp. SC1
GATGTCCCTGCAAAAAGTCAGCGCCAATTATGCGACCAGCCCCCAGCGTTGCCCCTGGCAGGCCTGCTGAAGGGGGCGAACCGAAGCAGTTGAGCTGAAAAGGCGACAAATAAGTGTCCTGAGAAAGTAATTTGACAGCATTTTGCTCTTTGACATGGCTTGTCGCGTCTTGCACCGGATCCACCGGTGGGTTCTCTGCACGTTGAGCGCCGTTGCGGCCAGAAAGACGGCGAGAGTGACCTTTGTTCGCCCACGTCGACGAATTCTGGCTAGCCCCATTTTGTTTTTGAGTATCGACATAGGAGCTTCTCCCCCGGATCGCTGACGGAAGAGCTTTTTCATGTCCGGATTATCGGCGAACTGGAACCGTCTGGCCTCAAGACGAGGTTGATTCCAGCGCCAAGTCAGCTTGGCCTTGCGCTTGGTGATTTTGACGGGGCACTCAAAGGAATGCGGGCAAGCACGGCATGTCTCGACGTCGAAGTAGGAAACTGTGGACTCTTGATTATCGTTGACGCTGTTTTTCAAACAGGATTGTTCGGTTGGGCATTTCTGGATTTTTTTACCGTCTTCATCGAGCGCAAAGTCAAGGACTCCAAGGCCATCCGGAGCTTGCCCCGTGGGCGGACAAACCAAGTCGACATCGCGTTTCTTGAGTTCCTGGTGATTGTCATCACTGTCGTAACCGTTGTCAGTCAGGAGAGTATCCGGTTTGAGTCCAGCTTGTTCCAGTCTTACGATACCGGAGACGACGGTTTGCACGTCGGAGGTGTTGGCGAGGTTGACCTCAACCTGCGTGATGATCTTGGGGTTGTCCTCATCCGTACTGGAGGCACAGGTTTCGGTGACCTGGGCGCGGTAGCCGACCTTTTCCTTGTGGCCGTCGTAACGCGCCTCGGGATCGTGTGGGTTGTTCAAAGCGCTACCTCTGAACTCCTGGTCCAGTTTCACCTCGACGATATCGTCCTGGACCTGGATCTGCTCTCTGGCCA
>NZ_PZKN01000074.1 GCF_003046795.1 Desulfonatronum sp. SC1
CAGGACTTTAACCGCATCGCGCCAAATCCAGCCTTTTCCGCAATAATTTCTGCATGTTAACCTGGCCCTTTGCGTAAGACCCTACTGATATCTCTGCTTTTTTGTCAAAAAAACGTTTAATTTTATAAATTTATAAACTTTCTTATTGACACTGTTAGACCCTACTGATATGTCCTCTGCATGCCTCACCTGCACAAGAAGATCAAAAAGGGCAGGCCCTACTACTATGTCCGGGAGATGGCGCGGATCGACGGCAAGCCAAAGGTTACCAACCAAGTCTATCTTGGTTCCCCGGAGAGGATCATGTCTTTGGCAACAGGGGCCGAATCTGCGTTGGAGAAAATTCAGGTTCAGGAATTTGGCGCGTTGTGGTTGGCCAATTTGATTGATCAGGATGTTGGGATTGCTCAGATCGTGGACGAGGTCGTCCCCAAAGGAAAAAACGAGGCTGGACCATCTGTCGGCGAATACTTCCTATATGCAGTTTTCAACAGGATGGTTGACGCTCAGTCCAAGAGAGCTTTGGCGGATTGGTACGATAAAGCCGCTGTCCAACAGGTCAGGCCGGTGGACGTTAAAGCCTTGTCATCCGAGAAGTTTTGGAAAAAATGGGACCGGGTAAGTCAAAAGCAAATCGAGGCGATCGCAAAAAGATTTTTCGAAAAGGTGGCTCAGTTAGAGACTTCCCGGTTCGATTGCTTTCTTTTCGACACCACCAACTACTACACGTACTTGGCCGGCAATACCGAATCTGACTTGGCTCAGACGGGTAAAAGCAAAGAGGGCCGCTACTGGCTTCGCCAGGTAGGACTTGCCTTGCTGGTGGCCAGGGATACCGGCCTGCCGTTTTTCTATCGCGAATACGAGGGCAACTGCCATGATTCCAAGGTGTTTCAGTGCGTTCTGGAAGACGTTTTGGATGCCATGCGAAAATATGGTCGGCAAGACGTGACTGTGGTCTTGGACA
>NZ_PZKN01000075.1 GCF_003046795.1 Desulfonatronum sp. SC1
GTTCTGACCCGTCAGCACGGCCCCGGCAATGGTGCTGTCCCCCTGGATGCGTCCGACCAGCCCGCCGGTGTAGTCCGAGCTGCCGGCAACCCGTTGGCCGGTCACGGCCGCGTCCGCAAAGGAGCTGTCCTGGGCCGAGCCCGTCAGTCCGCCGGTGTTCTGTCTGCCGCTGATCACCGGGCCGTTGTCCGCGCTGCTCACGCTTGTCCGGACAAAGTCGCTGTCCTCGGCCCGACCGCACAGGCCGCCCACATGGTCCCTGCCATGGATGCTCGGTTCCTCCAGAGTCAGGTCGGTGAACGAGGCCCCGGCGCAGAAGCCGAAGAGACCTTGATGGTCCGACCCGGCCCGGTTGACGTGCAGGTTGGAGATGGTATTGCCCGCGCCGTCCAGGCTGCCCGTGAACGGGTCATTGGCAGTGCCGATGGGCGTCCAGCCCCGACCGTGGTCCCAGAGCAGGGCGTCGTCGGGAAAAGCTATGTCGTCGTCCAGCCTGTAGTGCGCGGCCAAGTCTTGTCGCAATGCGTTGAGTTCTGCCGGAGTTGTGACGAGATAGGGGGCCTCGGACGTTCCCGAACCGGTCAGATCGTCTAATAGGACTTCAGGCAGCGGGTCCGGGCTCAAGGCCCCGGTGTCCCGAAACTCCGGATAGTCCACGCCTTCGTCGATTTGCCACAGGGTCTTGAAATTGTACCCCACATAGCCGGCCTGTTGCTGCATCTGTTCCGTTGTCCGGCCCGTGCCCGCGGAGCTGCTGCTCGGGCCTGAAGTCTGGGTGTCCCAGTAGCTGTAGTTGACCTGACCGCCGGAGACCAGGCCCAGAAAACCGCCTACGGCGGACCAACCGCTCACCGCACCGGTGCTGTAGCAACGTGAGATGGTGCTGGCGTTGAGCTGGCCAGCGAAGCCGCCGGCTTGTTGACCACCGCTCACCGCGGCCCGGCTGTAGCCGTCGGC
>NZ_PZKN01000076.1 GCF_003046795.1 Desulfonatronum sp. SC1
CTCCGTAGCCCATGGCCTTCAGTATCTGGGCCTGGGCGTCGCTTGGTTCCTCAAGCTTGCGGGTCGCTTTTCGTGCCCCGGCATTCCAACAAAGACATGAATGGAGTGTGCGCATCTGCTGCATTGTTGTGGCAGCGGAGAGCTTCAGCCCAGCCTTGGCCAATCGTAATTCCAAGAGACGCAGATAGGAGAGAGCAACAATGCAGCACAGGATGTGGCAACGGATTTTGCTGTCCGTCCAGTGCCGCATGGGTCTCATGTTGACCAAGTCATGGTCCTTGGTTTGGCGAAAGCTTTGCTCCACCATGTACCTGTCCAGGCTGGCCCTGACAATCTCATCAGTGCTCCAATCCATTCTGTCCGTGATCAGCACATTCTTTCCGAACCTGTCAATATGTCGCTCGATTCGATAATAATTTTTGCGAAAGCTCATGACCAAGCCTCCACTTTTCACGGCGAAACTCAGATCGTAAAGGCTGTCTGGAAGATACAGATCCCGGCAAATGTTTCGGTAGCGCTCCTTGATCGTGTCTTCGTTGCGCCACTGGGCAGACCTGGAACGAACCTTTGATCGGATTTCGTATAAAGCCGATTGGAGTGTTCGCATTTTCTTTTCAAATTTATACCGTTGCTTGGAGGCGGTCAGGGGGTTGTAGGTCACGATCACCGTGCGCGTCTGCCCCCAATATTCCCCGGTGCTCCGCCAAGCAGTCAATTGATCGTCCTCTCTGCCGAGCTCACGAAGTCGCCGATTTTTTTCAGTATCCACAACGATAAATTTTTCCCTGTCGACATGTACAAGCTCCTCGGCAAAGTACGTCGAGTAGCTGGTCACGAAATGCACGCCGTCCATGGCGTCAATGACTGCCATGCCGTCTTCGGAATTCATGCCCTTGTCCAA
>NZ_PZKN01000077.1 GCF_003046795.1 Desulfonatronum sp. SC1
TGGACCGCCGCATCGGCCGAGGCCAGGTGCAGCAGGCCGCCGCTGAACATGCCGAACAATCCGCCGACGTTCGTTCCCCCGACAATCTGGCCCCCGCTCAGCACGACCCGCTGCACGGCGCTGCCCGCGGACTCGCCCGCCAAACCGCCCGTGAAGTTCCCGCCGATGACGTTGATATTCTCCAGGCGCAGGTTTCGTATCGAGGCGTTTTCAATAGAGCCGAACAGTCCCTGGTGAGTCGTTCCCGATCGGTTCACCATCAAGTTGCGGATTACGTTTCCGGCACCGTCATAATGCCCTCTGAAGCGACTTTCCGATGCTCCGATGGGGACCCAGCCGTGGTGTGTATTCCAGGGGGCGATTCCAAGATCGATGTCCGCTGTCTGCCGGAAATAGGCGCTGTGGTGATTGCGGACGTTGTTCAGGTGCTCGGCAGTGGCCACGAGATAGGGGTCTTCGGATGTTCCCGTTCCGCCGTCGAACTGGGCGTGGGCCGGGGCCGTCGGGATAAGCAGCAGCGGCAGGAGCAAGAGCCAGAGCCGTACCAACCAATTGCGGCTTTTGCCCCATCGAGGGTGAAACATGTTGGAATCTTGAGCAACTTCAGCATGCCTTTTCAACATCATGGAACTCCTGGTCTTGTCGGTTGTCTGCAACATCGGAATCGGCGGTGAAAATATTTCGTTTGGGGAAGGCAACATGATGGCTTCAGAGCTTCGAACATCCTGACCCACTCTTCCTCCCTCGTTGATTTCTACCATGCAACGGGTTAGAAAAAGGTTAGAAAAATCGTGCATGGCGATGTTTTTTGAAAACAACCTGCGGACATGAATGTCTCCCCGGATCGCGATGACCAATAGGGATATTTTGACCA
>NZ_PZKN01000078.1 GCF_003046795.1 Desulfonatronum sp. SC1
GGCCCAGATACTGAAGGCCATGGGCTACGGAGTGAGCAGTGGGGTCTTACAGGAATTGGCGACTTAACACACCGAAATCACTTGCGTTTTCAAAAAAAATGACGTTCAATCTGTTAAACTCCTGTTAAAATTACCAAGAGACAATCTTGTCTGTCCAGCTAAAAAATCCGGATGGAAAGATAATGCAGAATTTCTGTAGAAAATCAGTGGGAGAATCACTGAGCTTGGAATGACGACGTGCTTTAAGAACAAATCTGCCTTGAGTCGCGCTCGGGAGATCTTGACGCTTGTCCTTTTCAGAAACCAAAGAATCAAGGCTGCACCAGACCAATGGATCACGTCTTCATGTTGAGAAGATACGTTTTTCCCTACCGGAGCGAGTCCGGCACGGTTGTGCCAACGGATGACCAGTTTTCCATCACGGCCCGCGGGGACCGGAATCTTACCGCCAACATGAGGCCTACGGCCCTCCCCAGTACGCTTTGGCTGCTCCTGATCGCGGAATAGACAGGATTCATGCAATCTGATCGTGGGTCGTGGAAAACGTTGAAGAGCTCGTCCTGCCACTCTTATCGGCCAGGAATCATCAGGGGCGGCACCTCAGTTGTGCCGCCCCTGATGATTATCTGAATACGACTCGGACAGGAGTTTAACAGATTGAACGTCATTTTTTTTGAAAACGCAAGTGATTTCGGTGTGTTAAGTCGCCAATTCCTGTAAGACCCCACTGCTCACTCCGTAGCCCATGGCCTTCAGTATCTGGGCCT
>NZ_PZKN01000079.1 GCF_003046795.1 Desulfonatronum sp. SC1
CTTTCGGCACGTGAAATTGTTGGTAATGAGTCGCAGGAGCGGATGGGACTTGTTCTGCATGAGAAAGATCTTGATGATTTAAAGCGTGTAGCTGATCGGGAACGCTCTCCCATGTATGTGGTTGGCGAAACGACCGGCGATCAGCATCTTAAATTTGTAGATGGTGCAGGAAATGCCCCAATAGATTGGCAGTTGGCCGAAATGTTTGGTAATCCTCCCAAAACCATTATGAATGATGTTGTGGTTAATGAACCTTTTGCTGCGCTCACATACGATGCCTCAAAGGTGAAGGAGTATGTTGAAAGCGTGCTGCAAATTGAGTCAGTTGCATGTAAAGATTGGTTAACCAATAAAGTTGACCGCTCAGTTACAGGACGTGTGGCCAAACAGCAATGCGCAGGAGAGATTCAATTGCCATTGAATAATTTGGGTGTTACTTCAATCGACTATCGAGGTAAAGAAGGGGTTGCGACCTCTATAGGTCATGCACCAGGAATTGCTTTGTTTGACGCAGCCGCAGGTTCCGTTGTGGCAGTGGCCGAATCGCTTACGAATATTATTTGGGCACCATTAACACATGGACTCTCAGGTGTGAGTTTAAGTGCAAACTGGATGTGGCCATGTAAAAACAAAGGTGAAGATGCTCGATTGTACAATGCCGTGGAGGCGCTGAGCGATTTTGTAGTTGATTTAGGCATCAAT
>NZ_PZKN01000080.1 GCF_003046795.1 Desulfonatronum sp. SC1
ACATTAACCACCAGATGCAGATGCTCAACCTCATCCAATCCCTAAATAAAGAACTGAATCTTACTGTCTTGATGATAATTCACGACCTGAATCTGGCTGCAGAATATTGCGACCAGCTTATTCTCATCAACGATGGCAAAATTTATACACAAGGAACACCGGCCGAAGTGCTCACATTTCAAAATATTGAAGCAGTTTACAATGCCGTCGTCATCGCACAAACCAATCCCTTATCGGGAAAGCCTGTGATATTTCCGGTATCGGGAAACATCCTGAAAACCCATCGCACCGACATAAACAACCACCATAAAACAGTGACCGGCAATAGATTATTCAACCAATCAAATATTAATCATAAACAATAGCAATATAAAATTGCATGTAAATATAAAATGTTATATTTGCACCAGATTTGGTTTCCTGAAGTACATGCCGCTTTAGGATTAAAAGGGAATCCGGTGATTCTGCAAAGAAAATTCCGGAGCTGTACCCGCAGCTGTAAGTTCTATTAAAAGGTTTTTGAAACACTCATGCCACTTTCCCGATTTATCGGGATGGGAAGGCCTCAAAAACCGGAACGAGCCAGAAGACCTGCCAATGTCAACCAATGAATCATAGCTTTCGGGATAAAAGCGATGTGATTGATTTATCAGTCAATTCCTCATGTTCCATTTGGCAGCCCGGGCACATTC
>NZ_PZKN01000081.1 GCF_003046795.1 Desulfonatronum sp. SC1
GCGTATGCTGCCTCAATATGCCAAACAGCGTTTCGATAAATGGTACGGAAGGTATGGCAAATCAACACATCCAACCCATAGGGGAAAAGTATGGATAGTGGCCGATGAATTTTCAAATTTTTACGACAGTGACATCACCATTAAAACGGTGATGCTGCTTCACCGTTTGGGGTATAAGGTGGCTCTGGCTCCTGTAAAGGAGAGTGGGCGCACGCAGATTTCCAAAGGGTTTGTGAGGGCGGCAGCAGGCATTGCACGTACCAACATATCCAGACTTAACGGTAAAATTTCTTCTGAAACGCCGCTTGTGGGCATCGAGCCTGCGGCAATTCTTTCGTTCAGGGACGAGTATCCCGATTTGGTTCCCTCTGAAATGCGAAATGCTGCAGAACAAATAGCTGCTCACACGTTTACGCTAGATGAATTTTTGGATAGGGAGATGGAAGCTGGCCGCATTTCAAGGTCGGATTTTACTGCTGAGCATAAAACCATAAAGTATCATGTGCACTGCCATCAAAAGGCATTGTCGAAACCAGGAGTGCTGAAGCGCGTGTTGTCGTTCCCCGAAAACTACACCGCCGAGGAGATTCCTTCAGGTTGTTGTGGTATGGCCGGTGGTTTTGGTTACGAAGAGAAGCATTACAA
>NZ_PZKN01000082.1 GCF_003046795.1 Desulfonatronum sp. SC1
CCTTACGCCACACTTACGCCACCCATTTATTGGAGCAGGGCTTAAACATTGTAACCTTAAAGGAGCTTTTGGGTCATGCTGATATCTCAACGACCATGATTTATCTTCACATAGCCCAGTGTCAGCATATCAATCCTCACAGCCCCTTAGACACACTCTATGGAAAAGCCATACAAAAGCAAGCATGAACTAGCTGATGTTGTTTGCCAATTTGGAAGTAGTTTGTTGCAGAGTGGGGAGTTATCGGCCAAGCAGATCAAAGTCTTTCACAACCTTGTGCAGTGCCGTACGGCCGCTTTGGGTGGACATGAGCAGGTGTGTGATGATTGCGGAGTCATCCACTACCGTTACAACAGCTGTCGCGACCGACATTGCCCCAAGTGTCAGGGAACCAAACAGGCGCTCTGGATTGAAAAGCTGATTAAATCAACACTTGCAGTCAAACACTACCATCTCATTTTCACCGTGCCTCATGCGCTCAACCAGATTTATCTTTGGGACAGGAGACTTTACTGCAATATTGTGTTCCACGCTGCCAGAGCTACACTACACAGCTTTGGGTACACGCATTACGGTTGTGAAACCGGAGCCGTTGCGGTATTACACACTTGGGGGCAGAACCTTTC
>NZ_PZKN01000083.1 GCF_003046795.1 Desulfonatronum sp. SC1
GGCTGGCTCTGATCAACATGTGAATTTGGCAGACAAATTTGCAAAAAGGGGCCATGTCCAGCAGCAGGTGCAGGAATAAACCTATATTGGTAGGATACGTCATTAATAGTGACTGGTTCGCCAAAAGTAGGTTGTTGATAATACCAATTATCGAACAACACAATCGCTATATCTCCGGTATGGGGGGTGCCCGAGGGAGAGGAGGACATGTATACCTGGTAATAATAATGGTATTGTTCAAATGGAAAACCAGCCAATGTTCCAGGTTCTGGTTTTGGAAAAGTCCAATCGCCTTTTATAATATCTACATCTTTAAGTTTTACATTATATAGCGGACTGTTGGTTGCCCAATTATCGCTAGTTCCAGTATACTCGCCAGATCCAATTGATGCCCAAGGTGACCCCTTTGTTGTATATTTATCAGCGTAATTCCATCCTACACTCCAGCTGATCTTATCCCCATCGCGCCATACTTTTATATCATCGGCAGCGGTCCAATTATGTTCTTTTAACCACCTTTGGTTATTAAAGATAAACCCATCGTACTTAAAACCTGTAAATCGATCCGATGAAGTAAAAAGCACTTGTGAGCTGCTCAGC
>NZ_PZKN01000084.1 GCF_003046795.1 Desulfonatronum sp. SC1
AGGTAGTCGTCTACGGTAGGGCTGATAATTGGGGTGAAGTCGTAACAAGGTAGCCGTAGGGGAACCTGCGGCTGGATCACCTCCTTTACAGAGAAATTCCCCCCTCGCTGTTTCATTGCAAGGAGCTTGATGCTTCTTGCCGGCCTGAACGGAAAATTGAGGGCCTATAGCTCAGTTTCGGTTAGAGCGCACGCCTGATAAGCGTGAGGTCGATGGTTCAAGTCCATCTAGGCCCACCACGCTTGGCGGATTTGAGATTTCAAATTTGAGATTTGAAATTAAAGAATCGCTTCTGGTAATTTGAGATTTGAGATTTCAAATTTGAGATTCCAGGATGGGGGTGTAGCTCAGCTGGGAGAGCGCCTGCCTTGCACGCAGGAGGTCATCGGTTCGATCCCGTTCACCTCCACCATTTTGAGTGGTGGTTAATGTGGACGCTTCGAGTATGAGCGTTTTTTCGTTTGGTCGGTTTGATCTTTGACAATTTCATAGGGAATGAAGAATAGAGAGGTTAAGATACTAAGGGCAATTGGCGGATGCCTTGGTGCCAGGAGGCGATGAAGGACGTGGAAGGCTGCGATAAGCCTCGGTGAGCCG
>NZ_PZKN01000085.1 GCF_003046795.1 Desulfonatronum sp. SC1
TTAATTGTATCTGACTACTCATTTGAGTTCAGCCATTGGAATGCCGGACACAGTCTCAGTGAATGGCTTGTTCAGAATGAAGTTCCCGGTATCTTTGACATCGATACACGCGAACTCACCAAACTGCTGCGCGACAAAGGGCCGCTTCTTGGTAAAATTGTGGTAGAGGGTGAGGATGTTGCTTTCTACAACCCCGACAATGACAACCTTGCCGCTATGGTTTGCACAACAGAGCCTCAGGTGTATGGTAATGGTAAGCACAAAATTGTTTTGGTAGATACCGGGGCCAAGTACAACATTCTCAGATGTCTGCTCAAAAGAGACACCACTGTTGTTCGTGTGCCATGGGATTATGATTTTACCAAAGATGATTACGATGGCATAATGCTTTCAAACGGCCCGGGTAACCCTGCGGTATACACGCAAACCATTGAGAATATTAAAAAAGCACTGCAAGGAGATAAACCAATTTTCGGTATTTGTTTGGGAAATCAGCTGATGGGAATTGCTGCCGGAGGATCAACGCATAAGCTTAAATACGGGCATAGGGCACATAACCATCCGGTACGTAAAGTTGGTACCGACACTTGTTATA
>NZ_PZKN01000086.1 GCF_003046795.1 Desulfonatronum sp. SC1
CTCCCAATGTGGTGCCGGCTTCCAACTCACAAAACCCCGCTTGGGGTGTTCAAAGCCGTTTGCAACCAGAAGTATATTGCACAATATCATCCACACAAAAAACAGAACAAATTTTCTCATCGTAAGCTGATTAAAGGCCAATTGTATAGTAATTAGATTATTCTTTACATTATTGTCCGGTAAAAAAACAAACCTTCTTTTAAGTGCTCTAGCCGCACGGGCTTTTACTTTTTTTACTCATTGATGTTAATTTCAAAGGAATTCGTGATCCGCTTCGCTCCACTACAGCAAAAAAAAGCAAACAAAAAATGCCGCCGCTGAAAGTAATTTCCTAAAAATCAATCCTATTGTCAGAAATTCGGAAACTCGCTACGCTCAAACAGTCCGAATTTCTGACGACAATAAAATTGATTTTCTTAACGGAAATTCCTTGAGGCGGAAAGAAAACCCCATTAAAGCTTAAAACTCTTTGAAGCTTCATGAATAAAGACTTCATTGTTTAGTATTAAGTTTTAACCGGACACCAATGAATATTAATGCAAAAAAAAGTTTAGTGGTAGTGCGCAGTAAAGC
>NZ_PZKN01000087.1 GCF_003046795.1 Desulfonatronum sp. SC1
CAGCTCCTTTGCGGACGCGGCCGTGACCGGCCAACGGGTTGCCGGCAGCTCGGACTACACCGGCGGGCTGGTCGGACGCATCCAGGGGGACAGCACCATTGCCGGGGCCGTGCTGACGGGTCAGAACGTCACCGGCGGGAACTTCACGGGCGGTTTGGCGGGCGAGTCTACGGGCAGCGCCGTGCAGCGGGTCGTGCTGAGCGGAGGCCAGATTGCCGGGGGTACGAACGTCGGCGGATTGTTCGGCATGTTCAGCGGCGGTCAGCTGCACCTGGCCTCGGCCGATGCGACGGTCCAAAGCAGTGGAGACCAGACCGGCGGACTAGCCGGTCAGGTGGTCAACTTAGCGGACCTGCGCCAAGTTTACAGCACCGGCAGTGTCTCCGGCTCATACTCCACCGGAGGACTGGCCGGATTTGTTGGCGGAGGGTCGGTCATTGCCGACGGCTACAGCCGGGCCGCGGTGAGCGGTGGTCAACGAGCCGGCGGCTTCGCTGGCCAGCTCAACGCCAGCACCATCTCACGTTGCTACAGCACCGGTGCGGTGAACGGTTGGTCCGCCGTAG
>NZ_PZKN01000088.1 GCF_003046795.1 Desulfonatronum sp. SC1
CTTTTGCATAATCAATGAGCGGCATAATAACATTGTCCACTGCATACACCAAACGATCATACCTAAACCTTGAAATGTCATGCTCAGGAATGGGTGTACCGGGTAAATTTGTCCAATAGGGGTCTATGTGTAATCTGATGTAGCTCATGAACCAGCCTTCATCCGGATCCGTCAGCTTATCAATTACAGCCTTATTATAGTTAAGACATCCTTCCACATCATAATTGTTCCAGCGCCATGTACCAAACTGGCCGCCATTGAACCAAGGACTTGGTGTAACTGCCGTTCCATGCAAATTCACAATGTTGCCATGCGGATCCTTCAGATATCGCCCCTCAACGCGTAATCTTGGTGTTGGCATACCCACCCAGGCAAAGGCAGGCAAACCAACTGTTACGAAGAGCGAAAGTAAAATCGTATGTAACAGAAATCTTTTCATTGGTGCTTGTATGTTTTTGATAATCCAACTTCCTACTTTATAAATAAGTATTAATAATGTCAGGCTGCTGGAAAATGATTTTAGAAATCGTTCACACGAAAAAAGCTCAACAATAACTAATGC
>NZ_PZKN01000089.1 GCF_003046795.1 Desulfonatronum sp. SC1
CTATCTTCACTCTGTTTGTCAATTTCCGTGTGGACTAAGCCACAATGATTTTCTCGTTATTTCAGACGTAACGAACCTTTCTGGTCGGCTGCAAAGATATCGCATTCTTGTAAGACATGACTCCTTTTGGGGGTTATATAAACTTAAAAATGAGAGATTCCTGCTCCTTTTGCCGACCAATTGTAATACATGTGCCGAAATCATTACCCGGGTATGGAATGGATATGTGGGTTTTGGGGCTTAAAATGAATTTTTGTTATAATTATTTTTTTCATAAATTGGGTAAGTTATAATTCCACATAGGTAGCGGTTACTGATTGTTCGGGAGTTAAACGTTTAGTTGTAAAAACGTGTGAGATTTGCAACGTAGTTTTATTATGCGTTAACGGAACAAGTGAAAATAAAAAATGCAGCATAACTGGTTTAAAACCATATTCAAGCCAAAATACTACTGGTTTGGGGTCGTTTCTCTTTTGATAGTATCTGTGCTTCTGTTTGAGCAGTGCGACCCGGCAACCGACGGCGACAACGTTGCGATGTCTCAATC
>NZ_PZKN01000090.1 GCF_003046795.1 Desulfonatronum sp. SC1
AGGTAGTCGTCTACGGTAGGGCTGATAATTGGGGTGAAGTCGTAACAAGGTAGCCGTAGGGGAACCTGCGGCTGGATCACCTCCTTTACAGAGAAATTCCCCCCTCGCTGTTTCATTGCAAGGAGCTATTTGCTTCTTGCCGGCCTTAACGGAAGAAATGGGCCTATAGCTCAGTTTCGGTTAGAGCGCACGCCTGATAAGCGTGAGGTCGATGGTTCAAGTCCATCTAGGCCCACCACGCTGCTGTTAATTTCAAATTTGAAATTTGAGATTTGAAATTGAAAGATGGGGGTGTAGCTCAGCTGGGAGAGCGCCTGCCTTGCACGCAGGAGGTCATCGGTTCGATCCCGTTCACCTCCACCATATTTGTGGTGGTAATGTGGACGCTTCGAGCATGAGCGTTTTTCGTTTGGTCGGTTGATCTTTGACAATTTCATAGGGAATGAAGAATAGAGAGGTTAAGATACTAAGGGCAATTGGCGGATGCCTTGGTGCCAGGAGGCGATGAAGGACGTGGAAGGCTGCGATAAGCCTCGGTGAGCCG
>NZ_PZKN01000091.1 GCF_003046795.1 Desulfonatronum sp. SC1
GGGTCGAGCATGGCCATCTGAAAAATCTCATTTTTCTTTTTCTCTCCACCAGAAAAGCCTTCGTTTACCGAGCGGTTGGTCAAATCTGAATCTATCTCCACCAGATTTTTCTTGTCGCGCATCAGTTTGAGAAAATCACTCGCTGAAAGCACCTCCTGTCCCCTGTGTTTACGCTGCTCATTAAGGGCTGTACGCATAAAATTTGTCATGCTCACCCCGGGGATTTCAACTGGATACTGAAAGCTGAGAAACAGTCCTTCTCTGGCTCTATCCTCGGGCGACATCTCCAACAAATCTTTTCCATTGAACTCAACCATGCCTTCACTCACCTCAAAAGCCTCATTACCGGTAAACACAGCATCCAAGGTACTCTTTCCGGAACCGTTGGGGCCCATGATGGCATGAATTTCACCCGGTTTTACATCCATTGAAATTCCGCGAAGAATTTCCTTTCCATCGATCATCGCATGTAAATCGTTTATCTTAAGCATTGCCTTTATGTTTTTATCCCTGATGCCCGGTTTAGCGGGCAATTG
>NZ_PZKN01000092.1 GCF_003046795.1 Desulfonatronum sp. SC1
GTTGTATTGTTTAGTATGACTTTGAAATCATCGCCACACCAGAAGGCCAGTTCCCAGGAGTCTCTTCTGATTTGTGTTTGTTGGTTACTTCTGAAGTTTACAAAAACAGAGTTTACAGCACTCGCTCCACCTTCACCACCTTGCAAGGTCATCGTTCCACCGTTTGAAACGATGGATGAGAAAAGCACTTCGAGACTGCTGCGAACCCCTTTTCCCAGATTTTCGCCTGCTTGGTCTATCGTAAAGACTATCCGTTCAGAGCCGTTTAGGAAAACATCGTCTTTTTTTCTGATTGTGATTTCCGCTTTGGTTTGTCCTGTAGAAACAGGGATATTGATTTTTCCATCTACGACTTCAGGAGTTGTAGTAAAAGACTCTCCATAAACTAAATCTTCTAATTCAACTCCTATAATGATAGTAGTTGAAGTTTCAACTGCTCTGGAAAAGTTTAATTCTATGGTTTTAGAGTTTTCGGAGCTTTCAAAACCCAGCTGAGTTACATTAAATTCTGCCAAATTGTCTGGCAAGGCAGGTG
>NZ_PZKN01000093.1 GCF_003046795.1 Desulfonatronum sp. SC1
CGTTTGAGGTTAGGAGCCATTTTAGCAGCAATCATAGCCGCCTCCATTACAATTGTGCCTGAACCACACATGGGATCCATAAATGGCGCCTTGCCATCCCAACCAGAGAGCATCACCATACCGGCAGCAAGTGCCTCATTGATTGGTGCGGGATGGTCTTTGGTACGGTAACCCCGCCTGTTAAGCGGTTCACCTGAACTATCCAGCGAAAGCGTGAATTTATCCTCGGCCACATGCACATTAATCATGAGTGTAGGCCGATGTAAGTCAACAGATGGGCGAATGCCAGTGCTATCTCTGAACTGATCACAAATACCATCCTTAACCCTTAGCGCCACATATTTTGAGTGGGTGAAAAAGCGGGAAAATACCACTGCATCGATGGCCAGCGTTTGGTCATTCCGCATGTATGGCGCCCAATTGTAGGCCTTTACCTTATCGTAAAGCTCCGTTTCGGTGCGCGCCGTGAATGTGGTAAGCGGCTGCAGAATCCGAAGTGCCGTTCTCAAATGAAGATTACTCTTGTAG
>NZ_PZKN01000094.1 GCF_003046795.1 Desulfonatronum sp. SC1
GGATGAGGGCGTCCATAAGGAAGATCGTACCGGAACAGGTACTATCAGCGTGTTTGGTCACCAAATGCGCTTCAACCTTGCCGAAGGGTTCCCGCTTGTCACAACCAAAAAACTTCACCTCAAATCCATTATCCACGAACTGCTTTGGTTCTTAAAAGGAAGTACCAATGTGAAATACCTTCAGGATAACGGCGTTCGTATTTGGAACGAATGGGCCAAAGAAGATGGCGAACTCGGCCCAATATATGGCTACCAATGGCGCTCATGGCCGGGCTATGACGGAACACACATTGATCAGGTTCAGCAGGTAATACAATCCATCAAAAGCAACCCCGATTCGCGCCGTCACATTGTGAGTGCCTGGAATGTGGGACAAATTGATGAGATGCAACTGCCTCCGTGCCACATTCTTTTTCAGTTTTATGTGGCCAACGGCACGCTCAGCTGCCAACTTTACCAGCGAAGTGCAGACATTTTTCTGGGCGTACCATTTAATATTGCATCCTACGCCTTGCTTACCATGATGA
>NZ_PZKN01000095.1 GCF_003046795.1 Desulfonatronum sp. SC1
TGCTTTTTGGATTATTTATGGTTTCACTTTTGGTTGTAGCATGTCAACAGCAGGCTCCACAAGCAGAAGTAGTTAAAGATGTTAAGCGTGTGGCTGTGATGGTTGCGGAGGGCTTTCACGATGGCGAAGCTTATATGCCAATTGGATATCTTACAAATCGTGGTGTGGAAGTTACGGTAATTGGGCCATCCGTTGGCGAAGTGAAAGCCTATAACAGTGATTTTACCATACGCATAGAGAAAGCTGTTGGTGATGTGTCGGTGTCTGATTTTGATGCACTTATTTTGCCTGGCGGACGAGGGCCTGCCATTTTGCGTGAAAACGAGACTGTTGTTGCATTTGCACGCGATTTCTTTAAATCCGGTAAACCTACCGCCGCAATTTGTCACGGACCTCAGGTGCTTATTACTGCAGGTGTTTTGGAAGGTAAGAGCTGCACCGCCGTAGGAGGTGTTCAGGATGAGCTTGTTGCTGCAGGCGCCAATTTTCTGGATCAGTCAGTGGTGCTCGATGGCAATCTGATTACC
>NZ_PZKN01000096.1 GCF_003046795.1 Desulfonatronum sp. SC1
ATCACAGCCAGGTGGTGGTTGGCACCATGCCCGATGTGCTCAACGAAACCATCCTTCAGTTTAAGGAAAAAATCACTGCCGTGGCCGAAAAGTTCAAACCGCAGCTGCAAAGCCTATACCAGCAACAAATACCTGTGGAGGAGAACCTCACGCTGCACGAGCGCGTGCAAAAAGGGAGCGACTACTTTTTGCAACAATTGAATGCCACAGTAGGCAAGTTGCTTGACGAGCCAGAGCCAGAAACCGACAACAAGGCCATTCGCAAAACCCTCACAGACACCCTGGAGCGCATCACCAAAAGTTACGAAACACATCGTGCCTGTCTCTACGCCTGTGGCGCAGGATTCACCATTGGCAGATACCTCTCGGCAAAATCGGTGAGCCAGATTGAGAAGGCCGTGGCCAAAAAAGCTGCCACACGCAGTACCCAGACAAACGTGACGGCATCGGTTCATCCCGAACTTTACGCGCTGCTACGCACCTGGCGCAACAACAAGGCCGATGAGGCAATGATGCCCGTTTACAT
>NZ_PZKN01000097.1 GCF_003046795.1 Desulfonatronum sp. SC1
GAACTGGGCGCCATACGCGAAATAGAGAAGAGCGATGAGCTGATACAGCACGAAAAGCAGGCTCTCGCCATCTCAAACCAATACATTCAGGATCTTTACCGGTTTTTCAGGGTACACAGACAGCGCCACAGCTTTGAAGATCCCTTCTCGTGGAAAATGGATTTTCACAACCGCTGGTTCATTCAGTTTCTGTTTCCGGGAGATGACCTTTTATTGAAACTTGGCGAGTACCTGTTTGAAAAAGACCGCTATGCCGAAGCATTGGAAGTGTTTAATCAGCTGGCAAAAAAGAGCACCCCATCGATGCAGATACTTCAAAAGCAAGCCTTTTGTCACCAACAGCTGCAACAACATGAGCAGGCGCTGGAGCTATACCTGCAAGCCGATTTGTTTAACCACGGCCAACTGTGGAACCTGAAAAAAATTGCACTCTGTTACCGCCATCTGAAGAATCCTGAAAAAGCCCTTGAGTACTATCTGGAGGCCGAACGGGTAGCGCCCGACAATCTGCACACCCAAGTGAGC
>NZ_PZKN01000098.1 GCF_003046795.1 Desulfonatronum sp. SC1
CTCCTGACTACACCTATTTTACTATAATAGCTGGCAAAGTTAAAACATCAACCTTTAAATAATTACTTAATCCGGCATAATTGCGGGCACTTGAATATAAATAATCTTCGGCATGTTGAACTATTTGCGCACGAACAGGATTATTATGGATATATTCGATTTTCTCAGCTATGAAATCGTTTGAGTACAACTATACAGCATGATTTTCATGCGTCCAAACCTGATAGGAACTATTGCGCTTATGTTGTAATGCGGCTATACTAAAAACACTTAATAGCCATTCTCTTCTGCTCTCTGGTATTGAAATTATCGTGTCTATAATTCTTTTACTTGTGAATTTCTTTATATCCCGAATGTTACCGCTTAAATCTCCAATGCTGCTATTGGCAATTAAATGAACATGGTTTGACATTATGACATAAGCACACAACTGAAAGCCTTTATTCTCTATTGCATAACGAAAACTATCCAATACGATATCCCGGTAAACTGAACGTGAAAAAATATCTACCCAATTTA
>NZ_PZKN01000099.1 GCF_003046795.1 Desulfonatronum sp. SC1
TGCGGCAACTGCTAATACGCCAATGGTTTGTATTCCTAGTTGCGACCATCCGCCACCATAAATAAGACCTTCTTCCACAGCAAACAAACCCACTGCAATGGTTCCAAAAGCACCGTTTAGTCCGTGAACTGTAATTGCACCTACAGGGTCGTCAATTCTAAGTACTTTATCGATAAGTTCGATTCCAAATACCAGAACAAAGCCAGAAAGAATACCAATAATAACAGCACCACCAGGAGAAACCACATCACAACCGGCAGTAATGGCAACTAATCCGCCAAGAGCACCGTTGAGTGTCAGAGAGAGGTCGGGTTTTCCGTAACGCTTCCAGGTTATAAACATGGTGACAATGGCACCTGCAGCTGCTGATAAGTTGGTTGTTACAAAAATGTGTGCGATGTCTTTAACATTGTCGCCTGAAGCGCCAAGTGTTGAGCCAGGGTTAAATCCGAACCAGCCTAGCCAGAGAATAAATACCCCGAGCGCACCAATTACCATGTTAGGACCAGGTATTGCAT
>NZ_PZKN01000100.1 GCF_003046795.1 Desulfonatronum sp. SC1
GGCGTATTGCAACTTCTTGGCGATGCCGAACATGTTCAGGCGCATGGCTGCCAGCAGGCCGTTGCGAATGGCAATGGAGAGTGGGTTGAAGCGCACGATGGCCTTTACCACCTTTTTGCCGACTTTGGCAACGGCTTTGGCTCCCTTTTTAATGCCTTTGCCCACCTTCTTGCCAATGCGTTTGAGGGATTTGAAAAAGCCGCCAAGGCTTCTTTGTCCGTTCAATCCATCCAGTTCCTCGTCTAAATCGTCAAGTTCGGCCAATCCCTGCATGGCCTCCGAATCGTATTTGATAAAGCCGCTCTTGGCCAGCTTGTCTTCAATGGTCGCCAGCTTGTCCAGCACTTGCTCTCGCTGTGGGGTGTTCCAGAACTTGATGGCTTGGTCAATCATACTGATGAACTGGTCGGGGTTCTGGATGTGCGACATTTTGCTTTTATTCTCCTTGCTTTTCAACAGGAAGTCACGGGTGCGTGTCAGGTAGTTGAGCGTGGCATCATCGGCACTTCCAAGC
>NZ_PZKN01000101.1 GCF_003046795.1 Desulfonatronum sp. SC1
GTCATTAATGCTTCCATTTTCTTGTCTGCTATAAGTGTCTCTACTTTTTTGCAAAAAGCATATCGTGTCTAAAAGTGTATCTGCAGATGTCTGTAACTACTCCGGTTTGATTTTTTCAGCCCAAAAAATAAAAACAAAGCAAAGGTAGGGGCGCCGCACATGCTCCACGCCTTGCGTCTGTCAAGATCAAGCCCTGCGGGTTTTTCAAAAAATCTCCATCCGCTTGCAGCTGGATAGTATTTTTTGAAAAAACCTTGACAGCCGCATCCAACGCCCCAAATAAAGGGCTCTCTTTTTCTTTTTCTTTCTTCTCTTTTGGGGTGAAAAAATATTGGTTGATGGATAGGGTCGTTTCCATTGTATCGCGTCTCATAACAGAAAGCTTTTGACGGCTTCTTACGTCTCTTTTAACCTCATCTTTTCCCTTCTCTGGCATATCCTCCCAACTGCTTTGTATTTAGTTTATGCTCTGGATAGATTGAGGCCATAATCTAAATTCTATCTG
>NZ_PZKN01000102.1 GCF_003046795.1 Desulfonatronum sp. SC1
GCCCAAGGGTGATGAGCAGAAACAACCATAAGCATCTCGTCTTTAAAGAGCTCCATGTATTTAATATTGTTGTCATTAATTGGGTCGCTGGTAATAGCAATATCAATAACGTTTTCCTTTAATTTTTGTAATGGATAATGTGTTGCTTCCATTATTATTTGCAAATCTACATTTGGATAAAGCAAATGAAACTGCTTTAAAACGGAAGGTAACCAATGATAACTTGAATAACATTCAGTGCTTATTCTGATTGTACCAAATTCCCCAAAGATCATACGCTTTATTTCTTGCTCTGTGCTTGATAGTTTTTCTAAAACTTCGTTTGCAGTTTCATATAATTTCTCTCCTGCTTTGGTTAGGACTAATTTTTTATTTTGTCGTAAAAATATTTGAGTGCCCAATTGATACTCTGCTTCTTTAAGTTGATGACTCAAAGCAGACTGCGTTAAATGCAATTTGTCGATGGCTTTTGTTATGCTACCCTCCTCTACAATTGCTTTAATT
>NZ_PZKN01000103.1 GCF_003046795.1 Desulfonatronum sp. SC1
AAACGGGGAGAGTCATTATGCTGGAATCAATAATTAATCTGGTATCGAGTGGCGCAGTTGACAGCCACACACCGCAAACTGCCGTTGCTGCCGTGCTGTGTGCCGCAATGATTGGGCTGTTTAGCTGAAGCTCGTTGTTTATGCCGGATGCGGAGAAAGTCGTAGGCCTGATAAGACGCGACCAGCGCCGCATCAGGCATCATGCTCAGATGCCTGATGCGGCGTAAACGCCTTATCCGGCCTACAAACATCGAAAATTACAACAACTCAAACTCGGCTTTCTTAACGCGTGCGGAATCAGTGCCGATAAAGACATTGAACTTGCCAGGCTCGGCGTCATATTTCATCTGTTGATTCCAGAACTTCAGCGCCTCAATATCAATCGGGAAGCTGACGGTCTGAGTTTCGCCCGGTTTCAGAGTGATTTTCTCAAAGCCTTTCAGCTGCTTCACCGGGCGACTCATGGAAGCCGTCACATCCTGCAAGTACATCTGTACTAC
>NZ_PZKN01000104.1 GCF_003046795.1 Desulfonatronum sp. SC1
GATTGGTTCAATCAATCCCCAACAATAAAAAAAAATGGCTAATTTTTTCACAGATAACCCAGATTTACTTTTTCATCTGCAGCACCCCTTGATGCAGAAAATTGTAACGCTCAAGGAGCAAGGCTTTGCCGACAAGGATAAGTTTGATTATGCCCCGATGGATTTTGAAGATGCGATGGACAGTTACGAGAAAGTACTTGAAATTGTAGGCGAAATATGCGGGGATATAGTGGCTCCCAACGCTGAAAGCGTGGATGCCGAAGGTCCAAAAATTGTGAATAATGAGGTAATATATGCCCGTGGCACACAGGAAAACCTCGACGCTTTGGTGAAAGCCGGATTAATGGGAATCACCCTGCCTCGTAAATACGAAGGCCTTAATTTCCCTATCGTACCTTATATTATGGCCGCTGACATCGTGTCGCGTGCCGATGCCGGATTTGTAAACATCTGGGGTTTGCAGGATTGTGCTGAAACTATTAATGAATTTGCATCAGAA
>NZ_PZKN01000105.1 GCF_003046795.1 Desulfonatronum sp. SC1
TAATTAATGAGAACCAAACGGTGAACCAATGTTTTTCTATATTTGTAAATATTTGATTTGCAGCACACAAGCAGAACGGGTTCGAATCTCTCACCCCGACAAAACCAAGTTTAAAGAATATCAAAACCCTGCAAATCGTATGATTTGCAGGGTTTTCTGTTTTTTGTGATTTAATTCAAATTGATTTATTTCAACAAAAATGAGAACCAGAAGGTGAACCAAATGATTGATTAATTTTAGTTCACCAGATTACTGCAAACCGCGTCAAATAAGAGGTTTGTGGAGTGAGGTTCAATTAGGTTTGAAATGATTTGGGTGTTTTTAGGTGAACCAAACGGTGTCCGTTCACCGAAACGAATTCATTTAATCTCAAACACTCCAAATTTGAAGCAACCATTCAATTATCTTATTATATCACATACTGCCGGGAAAACCCGGCTTTTTTATAATTTATCGAACATGATTGGTTATTAGTCAAATCCGTTTAAGTTTTTAAG
>NZ_PZKN01000106.1 GCF_003046795.1 Desulfonatronum sp. SC1
TCATTCATACGGGTGAAGCCTATACGCTTCCGGGAGAAGAGCCCAATGCCTTCTCATTCCGTAGTCCACAAGACAGTTCAATAGTAATAATACTGGATGTAAATTATGTAGATGCCGGCTTCTTTCATACATTAGGCGTCAATCTCATCTCGGGCAGACTGTTTACCGATGCCGACACAACCGACCGCTCACAAATCATCGTGAACGATACCGCTGCGCGTCTGCTTGGTTATTTTGATGAAGACATAAGCCATTTGGAGTTGGTAAGAGGTCGTGCTTCGGGTGAAATTTACCGTTTCTCAAACATCGGTATCATTAACGACATACATTTCGAGAGTCGTAAATACCAGGCACGCCCTATGGTATTCATGCAAAAATCGCCTGCCGTCAGAACAGACTTCCTCTTGGTGAAAATCGACAAAAATCATCAACACGAAGCATTAAATGAGATAAAAACAGCGTGGAAAAGTGAATTCAATGAAAACCCCGTGAA
>NZ_PZKN01000107.1 GCF_003046795.1 Desulfonatronum sp. SC1
AATAATTTCCATAACTATCAGCGCTTTAATCAGTTTCTTTTAATTGTTGAGGTGAGGATAAAAAACGAAACTTTATCATTCAGTTCCTTAAATTGGTATCCCAGCTTGCTCCCAGTTTTCTTTGCAATATCGATAAATCCGAGTCCTGCACCACCTTTTTCAGAAATTGTGGTTTCTTTAATTTGTTGTTTGAACAGAGCAGAAAGTCCCTCTTTATCAAGGCTGTTGATGTGTTCCAGGTTTTTCTTAAGATCCGGTACTTTTTCGTTTTTAATGATGTTGCCGGTAATGATGTTATAGGAGTCATCACCTTTGCTCACCATTACAATGCCGCGACGCTCCTCGTCTTCTTCACTAAGGGCATCGGCATGTTTGCTGATGTTTTGTAAACATTCGACCATTACATTGAAAACCTTTTTCTGCACAGTGTTTGATTCTGCACTTTTTGAAAGGCTTTTTTCAGTTAGGGAAGTAAAGGTTTTGGTTATTTCC
>NZ_PZKN01000108.1 GCF_003046795.1 Desulfonatronum sp. SC1
GTGCAAGGATGAGTTTTCTTTTATCCGTGGCACCGGTAATACAGTATAATTTTTCGCCGGACTGGAGTCTACATTTGGCACTCAATTATAACCACATAAGCAATGGGGGGCAGCGACAGCCCAATAGAGGAATGAACTTTCCGCAGGTCGGACTTGGAGTGGGTTATAATCTTAAAAAGTCCGATCTACCATCCTACCCAAAGCTTGAACCTGATGGTGTATGGCATGGCTGGATTGAAGCGGGATACACCACCCGTAAAACCGGTGATGCACATGTGCGTCGTCCCGTATTTTCCATTGCAGGAGGATTTTATCACCCGTTTACCGGCATCAATGCAGCAGGCTTTGGTGTCGAGTTTTCTGATGATTATTCTATCCGTTCAAATATCAGTGATAAGAAGTACACGCTGGCACCCTTTGTTTCGCATCACTTATTGCTCGGAAGATTTGACTTTTCTCAACGATTGGCTTATTATGTAATAAAAC
>NZ_PZKN01000109.1 GCF_003046795.1 Desulfonatronum sp. SC1
GGTGAACGCGATTGATCAGTTTGGAAACGAAGGCAAAAATGTTTCACCTACAAGAACAAAAGTACTCGGTTCGGCGTGGAGTTATACAAATCTGATTCGTTTAGTTGATATGAAGAAGTTCTATGTGCCGATGCATAGAGGTCGGTTAACGGATATGAGGTGTCCTTCTCCTGACTTTTTTAATGTGGCGGCCTCAGATGATGACCTGCAGTTAGGTGCTGAAATAATTACAATTGATGGAGCGCTTGGTGAATTATAAATATTTAATTATGAGTTGGGATAAAGTTATTTTTTCGGTTTTTATACTCTTTTTTTTGAGTAATGATATAGTCGCTTCTAAGTCATATGCTAGGGCTGGACTCTGGCAAAAGGAGATTGAAGCATTTAAAGAGCAGGATCGCTATGATTTTCCTCCTGATAATTCAATCCTTTTTGTTGGTAGTTCTTCGTTTCGAGGATGGAGAACTTTAGAAAAGGATTTTCC
>NZ_PZKN01000110.1 GCF_003046795.1 Desulfonatronum sp. SC1
ACATTGCATATCGCAACTAACTATGATTAGAAAGCGAAATGTTCAGCATCTAATGCCATCAATGGGTCTAAACCACCTGCGATAACGTCTACATGAGAGCGTACACGCGGTAAAATTTTCTTGAAGTAGAAGCGAGCAGTAGTTACTTTCGCATTGTAGAAATCAACATCGGTTGTACCCGCAGCTAATTTCTCTTGTGCTACAAGCGCCATACGAGCCCATAGATAAGCTAAAGTAACGTAACCAGAGAAGTAGAGGTAATCTACAGCCGCTGCACCTACTTCATCCGGATTTTGCATTGCACGCATACCTATTTGCATAGTGAGGTCGCCCCATTCTTTGTTCAGCGCAGCAAGTGGCTCAACAAATTCTTTCATGGCAGGATTGTCTTTATTTGCTTCTACAAACTTGTGAACAATCTTAGTGAAATCACGAAGCATTGCACCTTGAGTTTGTAAAACTTTACGGCCTAACAAGTCC
>NZ_PZKN01000111.1 GCF_003046795.1 Desulfonatronum sp. SC1
TTGCATTGCCTGTGAGGCGCTCTTTAAACCCATTCGAGAGCGTTTTTCATCCGTTTGCCAATGAATTGCTTAATCTTTCTGATCTTCCAATATTAGTTGTTCCTGAAAGGGAATAAACTTGTATATTTGCAGGAGGATTTTTGACGCTTTTTCTTTTCTATATAATAAAGGTACGATTTTGGATAGACTTTTACACGTTTGAATTATAAGGCTATTTAAAAGGTTTCTGATTTCTGAATAGAATTGGAGATTGTGATTTGGAAAAAGAGTAAGTGTCTGAAAAAGATTAATCAATATGATGAGACTGATATTTGGTTTGGTTGTTTTTTTATCAGTTGTCCAGCTTTCGGCGCAGGACAGAAGAAATACCACCCCGTTCGAAAGAGTGCGGGAACGTACTTTCAGCGATGGGAAAATTGAAATCAGACAGGCAGCCGGTATCGAACAGTTACTGAACCACCACATACAGAATAACAG
>NZ_PZKN01000112.1 GCF_003046795.1 Desulfonatronum sp. SC1
TTTGTTATCAGTACCAAACACCTTCAAATCTCTTGGACGAAAGATGGTGTGCGTTTTTAGAGTGCTGTCGGTGTACATTATTGCACTATAAGCACCTGTTCCGCCGTCCTCTACAACACGTCCCAGCGGTGTTGGAGTGGCACAATCCTGTGCTAAAAGCAAATTCTGAAAGCCAAAACCGGCAACTATCAGAACCATAAGAGATATAAAAGTTTTCTTCATCATTAGGGTATTTTTTTGATTTGTGGTTGGATAAAACTCTTGAAGATTTAATAACAGGGTTTGTGACTTGTTGTTTGTCATCCCAACCCTAAACAGCACTAGACTTTACTTGTTGACACCTTGCAGTGATAGCATCCTCTCACCGTACCGTTTTCCCAAAATCCGGTATCCTTCGGCGGTAAAATGAAGTCCATCCTTCATTCCCGGACACCCTTCGGAAGAAATCACGTGTGCGTTGGGTATCACGCATGGCA
>NZ_PZKN01000113.1 GCF_003046795.1 Desulfonatronum sp. SC1
TCTATTAAGTGCGATTTGTAAAAAAGCTGGTAAACCCCATCCATCACAGAGTCGGTTCTGTTCAGAATATGATACTTCTCAATAAGCTGATTGTCCTCACGTGTTACTGCAACCTGACCCATTAAAGCATGCGTGTCAATCGCCAACAACACTACCATCAGCAATGATGACCGAAAACCTGATTTTATGAGTTCACACACAAATGGCATTGTAAATATTTTTCAGATTAAAAACAAAAGGCCACAACATTGGATGCTGTGACCTTTTGATATATTATTGCGAGCCAATCCACACTCTGATTAATTTGACTCTATCTGCTTGCCATGCTTGTCAAACAACTCTGAAAAGCGCTCTACCATGTCTTTTCTAACTTTCTGGTAATAGCTTTTCACAAGTTTTGGATTGTCCTTTCCATCAGGATGATTGGCACGTGCAATCAGTGAATTTCTGAACTCCAACGCCTCGGTTATGGTA
>NZ_PZKN01000114.1 GCF_003046795.1 Desulfonatronum sp. SC1
CGCAGATTCTTTTTAGTGTGTTAAATTTACGCAATTTAATTTTCTGGAAACAGTATGAAACTGTTTAATTTATGTCTGTTTTCTTCATTTGATTATTGTATAAAATGATGCTCGGCCGGATTAGTCGTTGATATGCTTTACTTTTTGAAAGTTAGCTTTAATCAGCGGTTGTCTGGCGCAGTTTAAATCACACAAAAACCATTGTATGATGCGCAAAATTTGTTATCTCTTTAGTATGCTTCTTTTGGTTGGCTTTGTTGCTTCATGTGGCTCATCGCAAGTTCAGGATAATACTGTGCCTTTATATATTGGCACATACACTTCCGGTAGTTCGGAGGGTATTTATATAGCCCGGTTTGATACGGTGAGTGGCAAGGCTGACAATCTCCAATTGTTGGCATCTGTTGACAATCCAAGTTTTTTAACGCTTGATGCGAATGGGAAGCTCCTGTTTGCCGTTAGCGAACATACC
>NZ_PZKN01000115.1 GCF_003046795.1 Desulfonatronum sp. SC1
ATCCAGTTCCACAAGGCGGTTAAAAATCTGGTCGAGTTGTCGTTTTTTGGTTCCATCGGCAGCATAGGGTTCTGTGTGTGTGGTTAGCAAAGTGACCTGCCCGCCATTGATATCCATGGTGCATTCGAGCAAGCACCGTTTTAGGTAGAAATACCTGACCAAAGGATTTTGCTCTTTTATTAAAGGCAGAGCAATGCGTCGGGCATCGGAAAGTGGCCATCTGCTGAGTATTGCCACCCCCGAATTCATCCGCCCCAACCCATTAGAAGGGATGAATGAGGCTTTCCATTGAGACGCATAAACACCATAATTGAGATGCGTATGGTTGAGCAACCACTCCAATTGCTCCACAAATGCCGAACGTTTGCTATCCACATCAATCTCCTGAATAAACAACAGATCGGGCTGGGTGGCATTTATAAATTCGGCCACATCTGTAAGATGCCGAATCACCTCATCCTGTGACATCACC
>NZ_PZKN01000116.1 GCF_003046795.1 Desulfonatronum sp. SC1
CATCAAATCAAATCGCGCCTGAAACGACACATTGGGAACAGGATGTTCACTTTTATTGCAACCAAAAAGCAATATTGCCGTAGAAAGAATAATGAACCAATGCTTAGCTTTGGATGTCATAATTTTGATAATTGGTATGGTACTTGCAGTGTCTTTGTCATTAAAGGTGGCAAAAACCTGCATTTTCAACAATTGGACTAGCAACAATCATACAATACTTGAACAGGCACCGAATAAAAACAATAACATCATCACAATAAGCCTGTTAAGTAGAAATAAAAAAACCATTGAAGCAGCTCAATCTAAAATAGAGACTGCTTTATTTGGTTATTTGCTTTGTACAGGCTAAATTTAGCTAATATTTTTTTTACATGGACAACGGATTGGGAGACATATTATACATTCTCGTGATGGTCGCTGCACTTGCTTTTAGTATATACAAAAAAGCCAAGGGTGCCGGTCAGGATGGGAG
>NZ_PZKN01000117.1 GCF_003046795.1 Desulfonatronum sp. SC1
TTTCATCAATCGGTTTAAGTTGCTTTAATAAATCCCAAGGATCAATTGATGTTATAGATTCTAAATCCGTATAATATTTTTCTAATATCATCCTCTCAGTTTTCAATGTGGGACTCGGTTTCTTGCCTTGCGGCTAACGGTCACATGTATGAAACGTTGGGGATTGCGGGCTTCGTCCCTGTCTGCCGTTGCAAACGCTGATGCGGGGCAGAAAGATTCATATAACCACTTAACCCCCAATGTTTTATACATGATGTTGTGGGTATGTGCGTGTGTCCTGTCGTTACTCAGGGATACAATTTAAGAAATGTTCTTAGAATTTGAGTAACATAACTGCAATCAAGATGAGAGGGTATTGGAGTTTTTACTTCGATATGGTCTCTCGGCAAAGGCCTTGCAGGAGGATTTGCCAAACCACCATGAGGTGCTGCCTTTCCAAGAGGACGGTACTGAGCGTCATGGAAACGGTAA
>NZ_PZKN01000118.1 GCF_003046795.1 Desulfonatronum sp. SC1
CATACCACCTTAACACAACACAAAACGTGTCGCTTCAATACAAAATAGCCAGTATTGGAGATCGCATTCTCGCATACCTTATCGACATGTTGATAATGGCCATATACTCGATAGTCATTATGATATTTGTTTTTAATTCTGACCTGTCGGGCTGGCAACTGGTTTTTCTCATCCCAGTGTTACTTTACCACTTCCTGTGGGAATCATTTTTTAACGGACAAAGTCCTGGCAAAATGATAATGCGCATCAAGGTTCTAAAAACCGACGGCTCACAACTCACCCTTGGCAGTTGCTTTATAAGGTGGATTTTTCGCCTGCCCGATATCACTTTGCTTATGGGTTCCATTGCAGTATTGGTAATGATAGTGAACGGTAAAGGCCAGAGAATTGGTGACATAGCCGCATCCACAACCGTTCTGAAAATCCCATCTAAAACCTCGCTGAATGATTCGGTTTGGATGGAGGTAGAT
>NZ_PZKN01000119.1 GCF_003046795.1 Desulfonatronum sp. SC1
CTATCGAAAGACCCAATTGAACTTCTTAAAGTTACAGATGCAAAAGACCTTGTAGAGTGTGATACAAACATGACACCAACAGAGGAGTTTTTGAATAATTATAAAAGTGCACCAAAGATTCGTCAGAAAGAAATAAATGAATTGTTAATCTCCTATGCATTTGATTCTGATAAGCCAGATATTGTGCGAGAAAATAGTGTTGAATTATTGAGACATTTAAGAGGTTTGACTATTAATACGGTAATTATTGAACTTGCTGGAGTCCTCGAAGAAAGATTAGGTAACCGAGAGATTGATTTAGTTACTGCAAAAATAGGACATGCTTGTGGTGCAATAGGGTACTTTAAAAAAGTGAAACTTAAAGATTTTTATAATCAACTTGTTTTAGAGGTAAAGTCAGCTAACAATCAATGGGCAGAGCAAGAAAAGGTTTGCTCAAAGTTGGATGATGTTGGCGGATTAAATAATTG
>NZ_PZKN01000120.1 GCF_003046795.1 Desulfonatronum sp. SC1
TCTACCAGTCGGCTGATAGTCAGCTGCTGATGTTTGGTGGTTCCAATGGATTTGTCGAATTTAATCCATGTGATTTTAAGTTTAATACGTTTGTACCTCCTGTAAGGATTTCATCCTACGCTTTCGGGTTTGAGAATGTGATGCTGGTTAACCAGGGTTTTCTCGATGTAAAATACGATGATGCCAGGGAGATAAGGATTGAAAGAGGTAATGGAGAGATTGTTTTCTTTCCCGGAGTACTTAGCTATAGTTTGTCATCGAAGAACCGCTTTGCATGGAAGCTGGAGGGTTATGATACCAAATGGGACACCGCTCTGGCCATTATTCCGGTACGATATACCAATCTTACTGAAGGCACGTACCGCTTTCTTTTTAAGGGAAGCAACAGCGATGGTGTTTGGTCCGATGAGGTAAATGAAATTATCGTAAAGGTTATACCTCCCTTCTTCGAAAGTCGCTTGTTTCGTAT
>NZ_PZKN01000121.1 GCF_003046795.1 Desulfonatronum sp. SC1
GAATTGTTTTTTCCATTGCGATACCAGCAAGCTTTGTAACGGCACTTTGTGTTGGGCGAAAAGAATGCGTTGGTTGTAATGCCACTTGTTTGTTCATTGTGCGATAACGAAAGCGATAAGGCAGTGGATATGTGTGCAGGTAATATATTATATAACAACAATCGGTGCATGTTTTCGGGTGAAGTCCCAAAAATAGAAGCAAATGCAGGGTTAACATACGTCAGAATTCCATCGGTACGCATCACGGCCGAAGGGGTTGGATGGCTATTGAGTATCACGAAATCTGAAAGGTTTTCTTTGGCGTCGGCTTTTTCCGGAACATTAGTGGTGTCTGTTTCCAGTGAAGCACTTTTTTTTCGTTTCAGATTGTTTCTGAAATTGATATACAGAAAAACGGCCAACGCAATCCCTAATAATGCCAGCACGATATAAACTGTCTGTTGTATTTGAACAACAGACTCTTTAGAGA
>NZ_PZKN01000122.1 GCF_003046795.1 Desulfonatronum sp. SC1
GTATATGACTTATTCCATTTTCAGTGGTGTGCGAAGTTTGCATGTTAAGCGCATCGCTGCCAAAGCCGGGTTCCGTTATCATCAATCCACCCATGTTCTGGTGGTTCAGAAACCTGTTGAAAACCTCTTTTTTTGCATCTTCCTGCGCATATTTTGCCACAGGTTGAAGAAACAGCGCAGAGTTTATGCCAAAAGTGAGTGATAGCGCCAGTGACTCATACGATGCTGTGGAAAGAAGCGCAATGTTTTCGCGCATAATACTACCTCTGCCGCCATACTCTGTTGGAATCCCAACCGAGAGCGGGTTCAGATCCATTATTTCACGCATTACAAAAGGGGGCATTCCTCTTTTAACAGCAAGGCTGTTTATGTCTGCACGCGTGTGAAAAACATTGTGCATGCGTTGCTTCAGTTCTTTCAGGAAGGTGTCGAAAGGTAATTGATGTTCTTTTTTGCTAATCATGAAG
>NZ_PZKN01000123.1 GCF_003046795.1 Desulfonatronum sp. SC1
GCAATAAATAATAGATACTCATGGGCTGGAGAAGGCTATTCTGGCGAAGTAATAAATCCACTATATACAGCCGTTACAACTGAGGATATTGACTACATTAATCTTTTAATCAAATTGGGAGCAGACCCAAATATTTTGGATGCAGATTATAATGGAAATAACCACATTTATGCTTCATATTTCACTATTGGAGCTCCGCTTATCGAAGCCGTATCTATAGGCAATATGGAAATTGTTAAGCTTTTAATTAAAGCTGGAGCTAACGTCAATTTCTCAACTAGAAAAAGCTATTATATAGAAACAGAGAATAATAAGTATGGAGAATATTTTGTAATGTGGGAAACTCCCTTAACAGTAGCTATTAGAAACAATGACAAAGCTTTGGTAGAGTTATTGATAAAAAATGGTGCTAAGAAAGTTGTTCATGGAGATTTGGTAAAGAATTATAAATTTGAAAAACCTATTAG
>NZ_PZKN01000124.1 GCF_003046795.1 Desulfonatronum sp. SC1
AATTGTAAACGCCCACAATGAGGACGAAGAGATAGTAATCTCCAATGAGCTTGTCACCAAACTATTGCAGCAAAATCCGGCGCAATACGACAAGAATGGTGAGATGCATTACGATATCATCTCCGCGTTTATCAAGTCCATTCGCGGAAGTGACCCCGACGGAGCCGTTTATTGGCTGGCACGCATGGTTGAAGGCGGCGAAGATCCAAAATTCATAGCCCGGCGTCTCATCATTTCTGCCGCTGAAGATATTGGCCTGGCGAACCCCAATGCGCTTCTGCTAGCCACCAATTGCTTTGAAGCCATTCACATGGTGGGTTGGCCCGAATCACGCATCATTCTTAGCGAAGTTACCATCTATCTGGCCACCAGCCCCAAAAGCAATTCGGCGTATATGGCCATCAATCAGGCGCAAGCCCTGGTTAGAGAGACCGGTAACCTGCCTGTTCCGCTTCATCTCAGAAA
>NZ_PZKN01000125.1 GCF_003046795.1 Desulfonatronum sp. SC1
TTTCTGAAGCGAATGGACGATGTGACCGAAGATATTCTTTCGGCTGTAAATGCTGATATGACCGAACAACAGCGCCAGGCAGCCATCAGAGAGAAAAGTGCCGAACTGGTTAAAGCTGCCAACGAAGGGAACAACTATCGTATTTTGGTGCGTGATTTCTTTGCCGGCAATCAATTTTTCCTCGTTGTTTACGAAGTGTTTTCCGATGTACGGATGGTGGGCGTGCCCCCCAGCTCCATTGGTAAATTTGGTTACGATACCGACAACTGGATGTGGCCTCGCCATACCGGCGACTTTGCGCTATTCAGAGTTTATGCCGATGCCGATGGTAATCCGGCTGACTACTCGCCCAATAACGTGCCATACCAACCAAAACACCACCTTCCGGTATCGTTAAAAGGCTATCAAAAAGAGGATTTTGCTATGACCATTGGTTTTCCGGGAAGTACGCAGCGCTATCTGCC
>NZ_PZKN01000126.1 GCF_003046795.1 Desulfonatronum sp. SC1
TTCTATACCTTCGATGATTTCACCTTTACTAATAACCAGTGGGTGCTAAATGCCGGTGTGCCCGATAACCGCGCTGTATCCGGTGCTTCCTTCTTTGGCCCAGGTGCCATTAAATACAAGAAAATTGCAGATGATGGCACCAATGTGATTGGTCTGGAATCCGACAAAACCATCATTGGCGATGCCAACCCAATACATATCGGTGGTTTGAATCTGAATTTCAGATACAAACAGTTTGACATGGGTACATTCTTTAACTGGGTGTATGGCAATGACATTTATAATGCAAACAAAGTGGCCTTCTCAATAGGGTACGACAGTTCGAACAAATACAGAAATGTATTGAACCGCATGAACTCTGAGAACCGCTTCATGTATATCGACCCGGCAACAGGTGACAACATCAGATTGGATCCTGCCAGATTACAGGCTGTTAACCAGGATGCTACCATCTATTCTCCGT
>NZ_PZKN01000127.1 GCF_003046795.1 Desulfonatronum sp. SC1
GGATGTGGTGATGGCTCCTGTGGGTGGCGGCGGTTTATTAAGTGGAACATCGGTGTCGGTGAAGGCCTTGTTACCTGAAGCGCTGGTGATTGGAGGGGAACCCCTCAATGCCGATGACGCCTGCCGCTCGCTCAAAGCCGGAATTATCCTCCCTTCTGTTAACCCCGACACCATTGCTGATGGGCTGCGTACTTCTCTCGGAGAACTCTCCTTTGCAATAATTCGGGAGAATGTAACTGATATTTTTACCGCTACTGAAACATCGATAAAGGCAGCAATGGTGTTGTTGCGCCGCCATGCAGGTATTTTGGCAGAACCGTCTTCAGCTGTGCCTTTGGCTGCAATCATGGAAAACCGCTCATTTTTCGAGGGACGGCGTACGGGAATCATCATCAGCGGAGGGAACTTTAACCCTTCACGATTCCAGTTTTGGGACGATGATTTGGTTGAAGGTGCATTATAG
>NZ_PZKN01000128.1 GCF_003046795.1 Desulfonatronum sp. SC1
CACAAACAGATATTTGGATTGGAGCCTCTCCGGAGATTCTGCTAAAACATACAGATGGTATATGCACCACCGTTTCACTTGCCCGAACACGAGATTCTGCTAGCCTAAAAACAGACAACTGGTCGGAAAAGGAGATAGAAGAGCAAGGTATTGTGAGCAACTACATCGATAAAATTCTGGAACAATTCCGCATTGCTCCCGTTGATAAACATGGCCCGGTGATTGTAAATGCAGGAAATGTGTCGCACCTTAAAACAAGTTATCAATTTCCGTACAGCAGTGTGGCTGGCAGTATGAGCCGGTTGGTTGAACAATTGCATCCCACACCGGCATTGTGCGGTGAACCCAAGCAGCAAGCATTTAACCTAATCAGGCGTGTAGAAAAGCATAAACGTTACTACTACGGGGGATTCATTGGCCCAGTGGCCGAAAATGAGATGCATCTTTTTGTAAACATACGGTG
>NZ_PZKN01000129.1 GCF_003046795.1 Desulfonatronum sp. SC1
GGTATGTGTGCTATCACAGGCCGCCACGTAATTTTGGATATGCTCGTCAGCCAATGGTTGCACCCATTGTTATCGAGTACGATGACATTCCGGTGGCTGAAGGCGGAAAAGTAAAAATCAGAGCTTATGACCCGTTTGCGAAAGATAAGGTGTGGACAGCAAAAGACAACGGGGGATATGAATATACCGGAGCTGAAGTGACTTCCGAAGGTTTTCACATTTATGGACTCGATCCTTATCAGTACTATTCTGCCGGATACGCAAGCTATCTTTCGGATATCAGCCTGCAGCAAGATTCCTGGGATATCTGGGATAACCACATGCCCATCACCAATGTGAAAAATGGAAACATTGTAGGGTATAAATACTTTGGTTTTGCAGGACTTAGCGAAAATAAAAAAGGACTGAAGGCATTTGAAGGCACTAAAAAGAGAAATAGGACAGCTTTTAATCTGTTTCTTAC
>NZ_PZKN01000130.1 GCF_003046795.1 Desulfonatronum sp. SC1
GGTATAAACACCTTCATTGTAGGTAAAAACATATTTTCCCATAACTCGACCTGACTCTCTGTCATTAAATTCAATGACATTTTCAGCAGAATTGAATGTTTCAACAAACCACGCATTTGCTTTTACGTAGATTTCACTTTTCGTATGGTTTGGAACTTCTATTATTCTTTCATATCTCCTTGCTTCTTCTGGTGCTGTCGTTCCCATCATCGAGGCGCAACTATAAAAAGTAATTATAATTCCTATGCTAAGAAGGGATTTAATGAGATGATTTACCTTACTCGTCAGGCTTTTCAGATTCGCCGCGTTTTTTGAATGGTTTCTGCACTCCATTGTACTGTTCAAATTACAATAATGTCTCATAAGATTAATTGTTTTTTCCTGCTCTAACGGCTTCACAGGTCTTGCCCGTTGGTTCATGTGTAAGTTAAACAGTGTCCTTGTGGACGGTCACCTCCCACA
>NZ_PZKN01000131.1 GCF_003046795.1 Desulfonatronum sp. SC1
GGTTCAAAAGCATGTGGATGGAAAAATGTTCTTTCAGGATATCAATGTGCTAGGGCAGTCTCTGCGTTCTGAAGTACATGGCGAGTTAGATACACCAATCGACCAAATCGAGAGATTGAAACTTACCCATGTTCAGAACACCATCTCATTGGAGGTGCTTCCATTGAGAATGCCTTATGGTGCCAAGTTTTCATGGTTACTCGAAGGGCTTGACACCGAGTGGAGCCAGCCCACCAATACCCGCATCCTGAATTATACCAACCTGCCAACAGGCAATTATGTGCTGCGCATCAGGATGTATGACAACTCAATGTTGAATATTATCGATGAGCGGTTGATTACCATTCATAAACTGCCTCCATTTTGGGAAACATGGTGGTTTTTGTTGATTGTTACCACCTTTTTGTTGAGCGGTTTCTATCTCTCATTAAAGTATTATATTAGTCTGATACGGGAGTTGCA
>NZ_PZKN01000132.1 GCF_003046795.1 Desulfonatronum sp. SC1
AATATAATGAAACTCAACATTGCAGTTTTGGCCGGTGATGGTATCGGCCCGGAGATTATTGATCAGGCCATCAAGGTGGTGGACGCAATATGTGAAAAAAAAGGCCATACAGCTACGTACACAAAAGGTCTTGTGGGCGCCACCGCTATTGATCAGACCGGCAATCCATATCCCGATGAGACGCACGAGCTGTGTATGAATTCTGATGCCGTACTTTTTGGTGCCATTGGTGATCCAAAATTCGACAACGATCCCAAAGCTAAGGTACGACCTGAGCAGGGACTTTTGGCCATGCGCCAAAAACTGGGACTTTATGCCAACATACGTCCAGTGAGTACTTTCCCTTCATTGTTGCACAAATCGCCACTGCGTGCCGACTTGGTTGAAGGTGCCGATTTTGTCGCTATTCGAGAATTAACCGGAGGTATCTATTTCGGACGCCCACAAGGACGGTCTGAGAA
>NZ_PZKN01000133.1 GCF_003046795.1 Desulfonatronum sp. SC1
GCTCAAGAATCATGTGCTTGAGCAACTCTTTTCGTTTTCCTGAGTTATTGATTAATTCACTCATAACCTATATTTTAATTACAAAACACCATAAAATTCAAAACCACAAAAACCATGATGACAAATAAAGCAAATAATAAAAGATAAAAACATCCTTATTTATTGGTATTTTAACAGCCGAAAATGATTTTGGTTGAGGAGGGTTGTTAAAAAAGAGATATTCTCCTTAAATTGAATGAAATAAAAAAGTTACAAACTATGTCGGAATTAATCAACAACCAAAACGACCGCCTCGCACATTTGCTCGCATTTGCAAGAGGCATGGTGAAAGGCGAAAATGGGCATCAACTGGTATTAAAATACAAAACGTGGACAGATTCTGTGACACCCTTTGAAGCAATGGTTGTTCTGGATGTGCTGTTGAAGGAGGGTGTTCCTGCTGAAACGGTAAAGGCTTATG
>NZ_PZKN01000134.1 GCF_003046795.1 Desulfonatronum sp. SC1
GCCATACACTTCTGAATTCAGGGCTGGTCGCCAGAACCCCACGCCATTGCCTCCATTATTATAGATGCGGCAATTAATTAATTTATTATTAGGTCCCGCAAAATAGACACCATCCTTATAATAATTGTTTCCGGTAGCATCGCTGTTAGTAATGGTCAGCCCCCAATACCAGGCATGTTGTCCGGTGATATTTAATACTGCCGACTCAACTGTATTCACATTTCCATCAAGTATAACCTCCTGCCCGGGAAATGCCCGCACAAAAATCGGCGCACCTTCTCTACCGCGAATTACAGAGGTAAACTCACCCCTGTAAGTACCTCCCAAAATCCATATTGTATCACCCGCCACCACTGAGGATGGATGATTTAGTGCTGTTTGTAGGTTCCACGGATTCGCCCTCGTGCCGTTGCCTCGTGCAGTCCCATTTACTGAAACATAGAATCCTGCTGCATAGATA
>NZ_PZKN01000135.1 GCF_003046795.1 Desulfonatronum sp. SC1
TTTCTGTTCGACCTGAAAGGGACAACTCTAAGCATTACAGCATCCGACCTAGAGGTAACGATGACCACCTCCATGGAAACAGACAGCAACGATGGAGACGGAAAAGTGGCTCTGCCTTCCAAAATGTTGCTGGAGATACTTAAAAAACTACCTGAGCAGCCTTTAACCATCGATGTGTCGATGAGCAGTCTGGTGGTTGACATTATTTCTGAGAAGGGTAAGTATAATTTTGCAGCTCAGGCTGGCGAGGATTACCCCGTTATTCCCGGTATAGATGAGGATAAAGCAAGTAAATTGCAGGTTCCCACATCGCTGTTACTTACCGGCATTACCAAAACGCTTTTCGCCACTGCAGATGATGAACTGCGCCCGGTAATGAATGGTATTCTTTTTGAGTTTTCGCCCAACAACCTGACTTTTGTGGCATCAGATTCTCACAAACTCGTGAGATACCAGCG
>NZ_PZKN01000136.1 GCF_003046795.1 Desulfonatronum sp. SC1
GCGGATAATCTACCGGACATATAACCAGGTCAGGCCCAAGGTCTATTTCAGGGGCATTTTTCCGGTTTACGTTAATTGTACCACGGTTTTCACACCCATTGTCGTCAATTACTCTTACAGTATATCTGCCGCTGAAAACGGTTATGCTGGTTGTGTTGCGCTCCCCGGTGGACCAGAAAATCTGATTGAAATGCGGAATGGTGAGTTCAACTTCTTCACCGGGGCAAATGTCGATGTCGCCACCAAGGTTTACAACCGGATTTGGGTTAATGGTGATATTCACGTTGTCAGTGGTGGAGCAATTGTGCTGATTCCACACCTGAAGGCTCACGTTTCCTGAGCCCGGTATGCTAAAACTGTTCGTTTGCCCATTGGCTGTATTTCCGTTCCATTCGTAACGTGTAAAACCACTTTGCGCTTCAATTGAGATAATTGCACCTTCGCACAGGGCGCGGTC
>NZ_PZKN01000137.1 GCF_003046795.1 Desulfonatronum sp. SC1
GCTAGTGGTGCCGGTGCCGGTTTGCAGACTAAAGATATTGGCATATGGCAGACTTTCCTGTCCGGGTGATTCACGTACATATCCGTTCACCACAAATCTTCGTTCACTAAGTTCCTTTGGCCTTAAAATTATCCTGTTGTCGCGAATAACCCAGGTAAAGCTGCAGTTGGCAAAGAGATCCTGCAAATGCGCCAAAAGAGATTTTTGCTCCCGGCTTAAGGTCATATTGTCTTCAATGCAGAGGCGTGTGCTGTAAGAGATTACCCATCCCGATTTGGTCTCCAGATGGCGGATGAGGTCTCTTCCACTGCCCGAGGTCATGTCCGGACGAACCGTTGGCGTAGGGTCACCTTGTGCCAACAACGAAAGCGAGGCTGTTCCCCATAAGAGAACAACCCCGCATAATATTTTGATTGTATGTGATATTCGGGTTTTGTGCGGGAGCATTGATTAAC
>NZ_PZKN01000138.1 GCF_003046795.1 Desulfonatronum sp. SC1
CGCTTATTACCGGCCCTAGTCGTACTGCCGACATCGAAAAAACACTGGTAACAGGCGTTCACGGCCCCAAAAGGTTGATTGTTTTCATAGATGTTGCATCTTAAATTTTTAAAAGTCAATCTTTGTGTTAATTTTGCACCTTTCAGAAAGGTTGTTATATTTATTGTTTAAATGATTGTCTTGCCGGATTGTTGCTTGCTTTTAGTGCGTATGATGCAAGAAGGATCATGACATAATTCTTTCTGGTTTCAATATATTTCAGGTAAAATGAGCAATTTCTGGCAGCGTACTTTAACAGGAGTGATTTTTGTAGTCGCAATCATCGGTGGGATGTGGTGGCACGCTTATTCATATTTGCTCATCTTCTTCACCGTTGTGCTACTTGGCATGCTCGAGTTTGTTGAGATGGTAAAAGCACGACCAGTAAGTGCCCAAATTGGATGGGCCCTTCTTC
>NZ_PZKN01000139.1 GCF_003046795.1 Desulfonatronum sp. SC1
CAACTGCGCACGCAAAATAGTCTCTCTCCTCAGAACGCTGCCAAACTCGGCCAAAGTATTGCAAGCTCGTGGGAACGATCAGCTTCTGCTGCGATTCCTAAAGAACGATTTGCAGCACCTCTACTCGAAAGAAAATCTGCTTCACAAAATGCTTTAGATCTGGCACTAAGCCAGTGTGCTGATGACCTACGTCATATTGCAGAGCAGTCTTCTATGGTTATTGCTGTGGGTGATATCGGCAGTACCATTATCTGGACAGCCTCAAGTGCTCAAATGCAGAGTGCTGCTGAACGTGTACATTTTGTACAAGGTGGTCAATGGCGTGAAGAATTTGTAGGTACGAATGCATTAGCGTTATCTTTAAAAACTCAACAATCAAGTTGTGTTTTTTCCAATGAACATTATATGGAGTCGATTCACGATTGGGTTTGTTATGCAGCACCCATTATCGATC
>NZ_PZKN01000140.1 GCF_003046795.1 Desulfonatronum sp. SC1
GACCCACACCCAACACATCAATGAGTTTGTTACTCACCGGAATCATTACAAAAGAGCCCAATGAAGTAAAAAAGAGCGCACCACCTACATGACCTTCGCTAATGTTTAGCTTTTCAGCAATATATGGTATATAGATTATCCAGGTACTAAAAACCAGACTGAAGCATGAATATAGAAATGCCGGTGCAAAGAACCTGCGGTTCTGAAAGAATATTTTTATCGAGAGCATGGTTGTAAAAATGTGGCGCAAAGCTATAACATTTCCCTGTAATAATATCTGTAAACCTATCTTTTACAACAATTAAAGATTGTTTTAGAAATTAAAACAACCAGGATAAGGCACATCAACAAAGAAAAAAGGGGATGATTCAGCAACCATCCCCCTCTTCATTACTTACATGAATATATTACGGAATAGGCTCAAACCTTACGTTATCAATTCCGATGTTAACT
>NZ_PZKN01000141.1 GCF_003046795.1 Desulfonatronum sp. SC1
GGTATGGGCTCTGAGCGCCTTTTTTGTTCTGGCGTATATGTGGCATGCACTCTATTTTCCGGCAGGAGTTTCTTTGATGCTCTTTGTGGTGATGGTTGCCATCGATCTGTTTATGCTTTTTGGCCCCGACACAGCGAAAAAACTTACTGCCAGACGTTTCCTTCCCGAGCGGTTTTCAAATGGAGATGCCAATAATGTATCAATTGAAATAGAGAGTAATTTCAACTACCCTGTTAAAGCTGAAATTATTGATGAGTTGCCTTTTGTTTTTCAAATAAGAGACAATTTGTTTAAACGACGCTTATTGCCCGGGAAGGCAGAAGTTATTAACTATCAATTGACTCCTGTGGAGCGGGGGAGTTATCGCTTTGGCGTGCTGAATGTATTTGTGACAGCCCGCCTGGGGCTTGTTAGCCGCCGATACTGTTTTGGTGAGGAGGAAGATGTTAAGG
>NZ_PZKN01000142.1 GCF_003046795.1 Desulfonatronum sp. SC1
CGATGATCCTGTCCCGTAAATACGCCAAACCAGGTGCACTGCTCGAGCAACTGCTGAAAGAAGCGCAAGAACGCGTGAAATAACCCCTCGGCCGATCAGCTGGTCGGCCCTCTATTTCCAGAGGCCAAAAGGATAGGATATGTCCGTTTTCTCATTGAAGATTGATATCGCCGATAACAAATTTTTCAACGGCGAAACATCACCGCTCTTTTCGCAAAGCCAGGCCAAACTGGCGCGCCAGTTCCACCAGAAAATAGCTGGTTATCGCCCAACACCGCTTTGTGCGCTGGACGATCTCGCAAACCTTTTTGGTGTGAAGAAAATTCTCGTCAAAGACGAATCAAAACGATTCGGTCTGAACGCCTTCAAAATGCTTGGCGGTGCGTACGCCATCGCTCAATTATTGTGTGAAAAATATCATCTTGATATCGAAACGCTGTCATTTGAGCACC
>NZ_PZKN01000143.1 GCF_003046795.1 Desulfonatronum sp. SC1
GCCCGAAACGGCTCCAGAGCGCATTTTAAGATTGACAGGTTTTGACATAACCAAATGTCCGCATTGCAAAGCGGGTCGTCTGATTGTCATCAGAACCTTGTCCAGGATTCGGTCACCCACAGGGCATCTGCCTTCTATGCTTTTTAATAAGTTGCAGTAACCAATATAGCATTCCATTAAAAAACTTCATTCGCATGAGGTTCGGAATCGTATTGCCTTGACGGTGGTTTTTAAGCCTAAAAGAAGCAGATTTTCAACATTTGAGACACAAATACCACTCTTCTCTTAAACCGAAAAGGTTAAAAACAGCACAATCGCAGCACAGGCGTTCTTGCCAAAAACATCAAAAACCGACAAAAAGTCCATAGTTGCCAGTTGTAGTCCTGACGGGATTTCGTTCAACCTGGAATTATCGCCAGGTCGTTCCGACCGCTCATATTCCTATATATAGG
>NZ_PZKN01000144.1 GCF_003046795.1 Desulfonatronum sp. SC1
ACCTCCATCAACGACGAGAACAATGCCGGTTGGGGTAACTTTGTTACGGCACTCAGATGGAACTTTGTCATCACACCAAAGCTTTTCAGTAACCTCACCGCCACATATTCCGATTATCGATTCTTTATTGGGGTGCAGCGCAACAACCAATTTAACAACCAATGGGATAGCTATGAACAAAGATATCTGAGCGGTATAAGAGATTTGGGCGTGAAGATGGATTTTGACTATTTTCCGGTTGGCAACCATCTTATAAAGTTTGGTTTTAACGGCATCAGACACAGTTTTAATCCAGGCGTGGATATAATAAAACGTAGTGTAAACACCACCTTTCCTCTGGATACAACCATTGGCGATCTGAACCTTCTTGGCAGCGAGCTGCACGCCTATGCCGAAAACGAATTTATGATTGGCAGCAGACTGCGAATCAATGCCGGTGGCCGGTTTATCC
>NZ_PZKN01000145.1 GCF_003046795.1 Desulfonatronum sp. SC1
CAAAAACATCTTCGGACACGCAATGCTCAGTGGCGATGCGATAGATAAGCTCATTGGGACCAGGAGCCAGATCGTAAACCCAGTTGCCTTCGAAACGAGCCTGACCAACCGAGCCAAGCGCCCATGAAGCCACGCCAAATGTTGGTGTATTAGGTTTTAGCTGGAATCTATCGGTACATATTGCTACTTCGGATCCTACGCCTGCATCTGCAGGTGTTGGCAGGCCATTGGTGATGGTCACAATATCAGTTGAAACACAAGCATTAGGCCCTGTTCCTTTGGTTATGGTATATCGGAAGCGATTGATTCCGTTTGCCAAATCGGTCACCATGGTTTGTGGTAAATCCGGATTAAAAGTACCGCCACCATCAATCAGTTCCCAACGACCAACACCCATTCCCGGTGAGGGCGTATTGGCACGTAGTTCGGTAAAACTTTCACAGATGATATC
>NZ_PZKN01000146.1 GCF_003046795.1 Desulfonatronum sp. SC1
CCATCTGTATTGTCAAAACTCCTGACAACTCCATCAACAGACAACATTGAGATGCCACGACTTGAACTAACCCAAACGCGTCGCTTATCGTCAGTCATCACGCTGGCTATCATCTCATTACTCAATCCGAAAATTGGCTCTATCGAAGTTATGGTATCATCGCCAAAACTTAACACGTTGAGTCCGGCACGTGTACCTATCAATAGTCTGCCAGTCTGATCACATGAGAGCGAGAGTACCTGTTCATTGAATACCTGCTTTCCATTATTGAGTTCAACGGCAACAATTTTGCCTGTTTTAGGGTCATAATAGTTTACTCCTCCTGTTGAGCCTATCCAAATCCTGCCATGCATGTCAATGGTCAGTGCATTTATTTCATCCGAAAGCAAACCATCAGCACCATTACCCTTAAAGTAACTGGTCATTCGGCCATTGCGCAAAGAGTAAAGT
>NZ_PZKN01000147.1 GCF_003046795.1 Desulfonatronum sp. SC1
ATTTAGTAAAGCCAGCCTCGATGCTGCCAAATCACGGAACTGACCTGATGTTTGAACCACCACGTCAATACGTGGGCGGCCAAGTTCAGAAGAAGAAATCAAGCGCAAATCGCCAACACGTCCAAAAGCATCCCAAATGGGAGCAACGCCCAACATATACAAAGCTTGAGCAATTGTAGCTCCTTCAGTTTCAATAAACTCGCTACTCCAAAAAGTATAGCTCACCTTGCGAGGTAACTCCCCATTGCGCTCTATGTATGTTTCTAACGTTTTTTGTGCCAGTAAAACACCTTTATCCCATGCACTTTCAGAAGGTGTTGCCTCGGCATTTACGCTGAACAGATTGCGCCCTGTAGGTAATGTGTTTGGATTAGCCACGGCATCACCTCCCGGCGATGGAGCAATGTAGCCTCCATTTAACGCATTAACAAGGGCGTTTAACTCTCCTTG
>NZ_PZKN01000148.1 GCF_003046795.1 Desulfonatronum sp. SC1
ACATACATACCTAAAGTACACTCGGGCATCCATAGAGATGAAATTCCGTTATGCGGGAAGTCTGTAATTGTTTTAGTTTCATTTCTATATACAAGCAGTGCGGGAATATCCTTATATGTAAACGCTGGTAAATCGAATGATTCATATTCACCACTTTTTAATTGTTCCACATATTTTTCAACGTCTACGCTTTTTAATTCTTTTGTCTTATCTATGTCACACCCCAAAAGACTTATTAGGGAAATACAAAAGATTAGGATTTTCAAGGTTTTCATTGTTCAATATTTTATTGATTCTTATTAACTAAGATGGTTTCCGGTTTAAATTAGTTGCATATTTAAACTTGGGCATACCGGTTGGCAATATGGCAAGAGGCGGAATGCGGGCTACGTCCTTATCCACTGTTATAAAATTTTATGCGGGGCAGCCATTTTCACATAAACACCAAC
>NZ_PZKN01000149.1 GCF_003046795.1 Desulfonatronum sp. SC1
GGATGACCCTGCAGGAATAGCTATATCAGCATATTCAACGACTTTTGGATAGTTGCCATAATATAGATAAACACGTGAAAGTAGACCCGCAATTGCCGACTTGTTAAGTCGACCAATTCCATTGTTGGCATTTACCAAGGAATAAGCTCGCTCAAGATCAGCAATCACATTTAAATAGACCTGGTCTACAGTAGTACCCACCCGGCGATTTAATGCATTTGGATCGAACTGCTTTGAATAGTAAATACCAAGGCTCTGTTTTGCATCAGTAGATTGTGTCGGTATCTTACAATATACTCTAGCAATATCGAAATGCAATATGGCGCGTAGCGCTAAAGCTTCTCCTTCTATATTATTTCTTAACGATGATTCTGGCAATCTTTCAATATTGTCAAGTATACGATTTGCTCTACTAATTACTCTATAAGCAGCGCGATAAGTCCTAAAC
>NZ_PZKN01000150.1 GCF_003046795.1 Desulfonatronum sp. SC1
GCCCAAAACCCGTTACAACATTGGCTTAGCTCAACGCAAAGGAGTGACAGTACGTGAATTGGCGATGGAGGATTTGGATGTTTGGTATGAATTGTACCGGCAAACAACAATTCGAAATGGCCTGTTTCTTCATCCGCGTGACTACTTTGAGGCGGTTCTATTGGCGCGTGCCAACAACACCGCATCTCCTGCACAGGTGAAGTTGCTGCTTGCCGAGGCTGAGGGTATGCCCTTATCTGCAATGTTTTTGGTGCTTTCGGGCAAACGGGCAACATATCTTTATGGTGCTTCTGCCACGGTGAATAAAAACTTTATGGCAAGCTATGCGTTGCAAAAAGAGGCCATGCTCATTGCCAAAGCACACGGATGTAAGGAGTACGACCTTTTTGGTGTCTCCCCCGGACCCGATGAATCTCATCCAATGTATGGTTTATATCGATTTAAAAC
>NZ_PZKN01000151.1 GCF_003046795.1 Desulfonatronum sp. SC1
ATGTAAGTATGATATATAAGGTAGTATCCTGAGTAGCGCGGGACACGAGAAATCCTGTGTGAATCTGCCGGGACCATCCGGTAAGGCTAAATACTCCTGAGAGACCGATAGAGAACCAGTACCGTGAGGGAAAGGTGAAAAGCACCCCGAACAGGGGAGTGAAATAGTACCTGAAACCGTGCGCCTGCAAGCGGTCGGAGCCAATTTATTTGGTGACGGCGTGCCTTTTGCATAATGAGCCTACGAGTTATACCTTACCAGCGAGGTTAAGTAATGAATAGTTACGGAGCCGAAGCGAAAGCGAGTCTGAATAGGGCGCTATAGTTGGTAGGGATAGACGCGAAACCTTGTGATCTACCCATGGTCAGGTTGAAGTCCCGGTAACACGGGATGGAGGACCGAACCAGTAAACGTTGAAAAGTTTTTGGATGAACTGTGGGTAGGGG
>NZ_PZKN01000152.1 GCF_003046795.1 Desulfonatronum sp. SC1
CCATTGAAGATAGAACGGAGCAAATAGCTGACATGCTGATTTTTAATCCGCTATTGTTTTTTGCACACAGTGATAATCCATTTAAACTCGAAAATCGTGACTATCCGGTTGAGTATCCTTACATGTCGAGACGCAGGGTTTTATTGACGTACACTATACCTGAAGGTTACGAAGTTGAGAGCATTCCCGCTCCCCAGCGTATGCTGGCTGAAGACAGAAGCTTTACGTTTTTGTACAACATCACGCAATTGGGTAATACAATACATGTGGTTCATGATTTTTCCATCAATAAAACAATGTTTTTGCCCAACGAGTACGATGCGTTAAAGTCATTTTATGCCAGAGTAATTGACAAGCATGGTGAGAAAATTGTGTTGAAGAAGTTATCCAACTAACTTTTTGAGATGTGTGCTAGCCATTATCTATTTTGTTCATGATAACTATAT
>NZ_PZKN01000153.1 GCF_003046795.1 Desulfonatronum sp. SC1
CTTATATACCGCGGCACCATATCACCGGACTAAGCAAAATAGCCAGGGTTGTTGAAGCATTTGCACGTCGTCTTCAGGTGCAAGAGCGACTTACCACGCAAATTAAAGAGTGCATTCAGGAAACGCTTAATCCACTTGGTGTAGCAGTGGTGATTGAAGCTCAGCACATGTGTATGCAGATGCGTGGTGTACAAAAACAGCATTCGGTTACCACCACATCAGACTTTACCGGTGCATTTCTTAAAAACATTGCCACAAGAGAGGAGTTTTTCAATATCATTGGTCACAAACTTCATTGATTGTGACGCGAGGAATCAAAAACCACACTCACCTGATGTGTGGCTATTGCAGTAAAAAAGCCGAGCGCGCCATTGGATATGTTGCCGGGCAGATTGGCAGGTGGACCGCTGAAGAGTGGTGATGCAGGCCTTATCTCCTTGTGCAA
>NZ_PZKN01000154.1 GCF_003046795.1 Desulfonatronum sp. SC1
GTTTACAACGTGGAACAGCTCCGAACCATTGCCGCGCGAGGCATTGCAGCAAGTATGATTAACCAGATTCTGGTTGAAGAGTCGGTGCTTGGATGGGAAGAGCTGGAACTCGAAATTGTGCGCGACCAAAGCGGAAAAATGATAACCGTCTGCTTCATCGAGAATGTGGATGCCGTGGGCGTTCACACCGGTGACTCATTCTGTACAGCGCCAATGCTCACCATCTCAAAGGAAACGCAGCTGCGCCTGCAGGATTTCGCCTACCGCATTGTGGAAAGTGTGGGTGTGATTGGCGGAACCAACGTGCAGTTTGCGCACGACCCCAAAACCGGCCGTGTGGTAGTTATCGAGATAAACCCGCGTACCTCGCGCTCATCGGCACTGGCATCAAAAGCCACCGGCTTCCCCATTGCCCTGATATCGGCCATGCTGGCCTGCGGACTTA
>NZ_PZKN01000155.1 GCF_003046795.1 Desulfonatronum sp. SC1
GTCCAGGAGGTAAGATTGCAGAGTTACGGCATGATGGGTATCGTTTTGACATGGGGCCATCGCTCTTTACCATGCCGCTTTTGGTGGATGAGTTGTTTGGTCTTTTTAATAAGCGTCTGGCCGATTATTTGGGAGTTGTCTCTTTACCCGTTACATGTCATTACCATTTTGCCGATGGCCACTCGATAAAAGCCTGGAGTGACAAAGTTCGATTTCTGGATGAACTTGCCGGATGCAATGTCTCGCGTGAGGCGGTTGAATCCTACCTTGAGAAGCAGGCCTTTTTGTACACACATACCGCCGATTTTTTTCTGTTCAATTCCATTCATAAACCATCCACATATATTGGTCCGGCAGGGCAAAAGAGCTTAAAGGCATTGCATCGTTTAGATGCATTTACCACCATGCACCAGCGTAACACCCGCACTTTTGGCCAGAGCAATAT
>NZ_PZKN01000156.1 GCF_003046795.1 Desulfonatronum sp. SC1
GCACTGTTTCTAAGGCCAACCTGATGGATGTGTGCTTCGTTTGAAGTGCCAATCTGATCCTGGTCGCCATGGTTTCGGTAACCGTCTTGTTCAACTACTGCTTGATTGTTGTTTCCGTTTTGGTCTTGCGATGCCAAATTGTACTGTCCTATTTGGGTCACAGATGCATGGTTGTTGTTTCCATCCTGATCTTGCAATGATGTATTTCTATTGCCGGATTGAGTAGTTGATGACATGTTATCATTGCCATCCTGCCACTGAAAAGAATGGTTTCTGTAACCGGTTTGAACTGTCGAAGCCATATTGTTATCACCATCCTGTCTTTGGTTGGCATCGTTAGAATCACCGGTTTGAGTTATTGCAGCCACATTGTCTTCCCCATCCTGATCCAGAAAGGCATCGTTTAGTTCGCCTGTTTGAGTTACCGATGCACTGTTTCTCAG
>NZ_PZKN01000157.1 GCF_003046795.1 Desulfonatronum sp. SC1
AGCACCTGCAGACCTTCGACGGCGTGATGCTCGGTCGCGAGGCCTACCACAACCCCTACCTGCTGGCCGCGGTGGACAGCCAGTTGTTCGGCAGCGAAGCGCCGCCGCTCAGTCGCAGCGAGGCCTTGCTCCGTCTGCGTCCGTACATCGAGCGACACCAGGCCGAAGGCGGCGCGATGCATCACGTGACCCGCCATATCCTCGGCCTGGCCCAGGGCTTCCCCGGCTCCCGGCGATTCCGCCAGTTGCTCTCGGTGGACGTGCACAAGGCCGCCGATCCGCTGCGGGTTTTCGACCAGGCGCTGGAACTTCTGGCGGGGCGATAGCTCCCATTGAGCCGCGCCTGCGGCTCGGGTAAGGTCGGGGAATTCTTCTTCCCAAGAACCCACCTGACAAGACCTCGCCATGACTTCGAAGCTGGAACAACTCAAGCAATACACCAC
>NZ_PZKN01000158.1 GCF_003046795.1 Desulfonatronum sp. SC1
GTCCTGAAGCTGGAATGATATTCCGATGTTGGATCCAAAACGGTAAAGATTACTGCGCTCATCGCTTGATGCACCGCCAATAATAGCTCCAATCTCGAGACTGCCACCAATTAGTACGGCAGTTTTCAAACGTATCATGTTAATATACTCATCCTCAACAACACTATTTCGTGTTTCAAACTCCATATCGTATTGCTGACCCTCACACACCTCCATGGCTGTGCGGCTGAACACTGTCAACACATCCGGCAAAACTGATTTTGATATGCTGGCAATATGCTGGTATGCTTGAATCAGCATGGCATCGCCGGATAAGATGGCGGTATTCACATTCCACTTTTCATGAACCGTCTGGTGGTTACGGCGCATTTGCGAACCATCCATTATGTCGTCGTGTAGAAGGGTAAAGTTATGAAACACTTCAAGCCCCAAAGCTGCATGC
>NZ_PZKN01000159.1 GCF_003046795.1 Desulfonatronum sp. SC1
GGGCCATTGTGCAGGAATTACCTGAGCAAGATGAAGCCACGCTGAAACACTTCATCCTTAAGGATAGCAAAAAAAATAAATCTTATGCCTTCCCAAAGATGCGTTCAGGCGCCAAAGAAGCCATTCTTACTTATAAATTGATATCGAGTTCGGCCCGATATCACATGTTGGAAGTAGATTTGCAGACAGGGCGTCATCACCAAATAAGAGCCCAGCTGGCAAAAATAGGCTGCCCCATACGTGGCGACCTAAAATACGGCTTTCCCCGCTCAAATCCCGATGGCGGCATTTCATTGCATGCAAGGCGCATCAGTTTCATGCACCCCGTAAAACAGGAACGTGTCGAAATTGTTGCACCATATCCAACGGAAGATAAATTATGGAAGGAATTTGCCAACGTTACCCAACGTAAATAACACACACACTCATAAATTGTAAAG
>NZ_PZKN01000160.1 GCF_003046795.1 Desulfonatronum sp. SC1
ATCTATAATCACATTGGCCGTATTGCCACCACAGTTAAAGTCAATACGCGCGTTATCATCGTTGGCATTGGCCGTAAAAGTATAGGTAAAGGTTTGCATAGTGGTGGTCAAAGGCACTGATTGCGTGAAGAACGAAGCATAATTATTAGGGCCAGTGTTGACAAACAATTGAATGTTTCTGTTAGCCGCAGCTCTGGCCTGGAAGGAGACAGTATACTGCTGTCCGCTAACTAATGCAAAGCCATCCTTAACAAATTGTGGTTCCCATGCGTTTGTTCCGGCAGTAGTGATACTTATCACCGCTTCGCCGTTAGATACCGATGCTGAGGAAGTTGTGCCGTTGGCAGCAAACAGCCAGCCTGTTAGGCCATTAGAAAAATCACCATTTGTCAAAAGATTTTCACCTGGCGCAGGGGCAGGATTAACGGTAACAGCACAAG
>NZ_PZKN01000161.1 GCF_003046795.1 Desulfonatronum sp. SC1
GGTGTGGCATTTTCGGTACTTCGATTGCGCAAAATCTCAACCAGAACCAGAGGCGCTTTTAGGGTTCCCGGTGGTGTTGTAATTCCGATGATATCAGTTTTGATCATTCTCTGGTTTTTGTCTAATCTTGAAAAGGCAGAACTGATTGGGATGAGCCTGTTTTTAATGGTTTTGTCACTGATTTTTTGGGTTACGAATACCATAATCAAACGCAAACAGCGCTAACGCATTTTTTATCTCATCCTTTCTACAATTCTGATGAATTTTTCCGTTATTACTTTAATGAGTATAATGATTATCCATATCAAGTACGTTCACGATTAAGATCTCTTTGATGCCACATTTGTCAGTAATTATAGTGAGTTATAACTCTCTGGCTTTTCTTAAGCTTTGTTTGCATTCATTGATGCAGAACAGTGCTGAGAAGTTTGAGGTTATTG
>NZ_PZKN01000162.1 GCF_003046795.1 Desulfonatronum sp. SC1
CCTATGAACGGCATACTGGGATTTGTAGAACTTCTTAAAGGCAAAGAACTGAGTGGAAGTAAGCAAAAAGAGTATATCGAAATTATAGAGTCTAGTGGAGAACGCCTGCTTACGCTCCTCAACAACCTTATCGACATCTCAAAAATAGAAGCCGGGTTGATGGAGATACACCTTTCTGAAACAAACATCAACGAAGTGCTGGAATTCAATTTCGCTTTTTTTAAACCAATGATGGAGAAAAAACAGCTTCTGTTTACACTCGAACAAAAACTGGCAGTTGAGGATTCAATAGTTTTTACTGATAAGGAGAAAATCTATGCCATTTTTACCAATCTGGTAAAAAATGCTTATAAATACACCCATAAAGGCGAAATTAGGTTTGGCTGCATACGAAAAAACAGTCATTTGATGCTTTATGTAAAAGATACTGGCATAGGAG
>NZ_PZKN01000163.1 GCF_003046795.1 Desulfonatronum sp. SC1
ATATAAGGCGCCACCGTTACCGCATCAAAATCCATGGCATCGAAAAACGCTCTGGCATAAAGATTGGACGTGTTACCAATGTCGCCGCGTTTGGCATCGGCAATGATGAACATATCGGGGTAGTTATACCGGATATAGTTAACTGTTTTCTCAAGGCTGTTCCAGCCATTCACGCCCAGGCTCTCGTAAAAGGCAAGGTTGGGTTTGTATGCCACAGCCATGTCGTGTGTGGCATCAATAATCTCCTTGTTAAAAGCGAAAATTGGGTCGGTGGTATCTAACAGGAAGCGGGGGATTTTCTGGATGTCGGTATCCAAGCCCACACACAAAAAGCTTTTTTTAGCTTTAATCTGAGAAAAAAGTTCGGCTGAAGTCATTGGTATTGTTTTTGGTGTTTTATCGGTTATGATGCTGCCGGATAATTGCCCGACATCTTAC
>NZ_PZKN01000164.1 GCF_003046795.1 Desulfonatronum sp. SC1
CATTAGCCGAACTAAGTAACGGGCAAGAAGCCTTTATTATAAAAGTAAAAGGACATGGCGCCTTCAGAAGACGAATTCTTGAAATGGGTTTTGTTAAAGGTAAGAAAGTAACGGTAATCAAGAATGCGCCACTGAAAGACCCCATTGAGTACCAAATAATGAACTATAAGGTATCACTAAGGCGAAGTGAAGCTTCACTAATTGAAGTGGTTACCATGGAAGAGGCCAGAGATGCTGCTAACATTACTTACCACGGCACACTTGACGAACAAACCATAGAAAAAGTAGCAGTTGAAAAACGAAAAGTGATAAATATTGCACTTGTAGGTAACCCAAACTGCGGAAAAACCACACTTTTTAATCACGCCAGCGGTGCCTACGAACATGTGGGGAATTATAGTGGCGTTACGGTGGATGTGAAAACAGGAACCTTTGAAC
>NZ_PZKN01000165.1 GCF_003046795.1 Desulfonatronum sp. SC1
GGATATGTGTACCATGCCAATTATGTGGCTTATTGCCACCAGGCCAGAACCGAACTGTTGCGTAAGTTTGGTATAAACGACAAAAAACTGGAAGCATCCGGTATTATGATGCCCGTTATTGGGATGAACCTCAAGTACCATCGACCCGGACACTACGACGAGCCTCTGACAATTACCACCATCATTCATGAAATGCCCGCCGTGAGGTTTAACTTCACATTTGAGATTAGAAACGAACGCAATGAGCTGGTTTGCAGCGCAGAGTCCACCGTAGTATTTGTGGACGCAAACACACGTAAACCTATGAAAGCACCTGAAATGGTCATAAATGCGCTCGCACCAGCATTTGAGCCGGCTATATTATAGAGAAAAGATGTGAGATAATTAGATGTTAGATAACTAGATGTTAGATAACTAGATTTTAGATAATTAGATG
>NZ_PZKN01000166.1 GCF_003046795.1 Desulfonatronum sp. SC1
GCCTTCACAGCTCCGGTACTGTTTAACGACCATGACACGAGCTATCGCGGCACAGACAAAGAGGTGTACACAAACCCCGGATTTACAAACTACTCGGTGTTTTCTTTTTGGGATACCTACCGCGCTGTGCACCCTTTATTTACCATTGTGCAACCCGAACGTGTGGACGACATGATTACTTCAATGTTGAAAATATACCAACAGCAGGGAAAACTTCCGATTTGGCACCTGATGGGAAGCGAAACCAACTGTATGGTGGGTTACAGCGCTGTGCCGGTGGTTGCCGATGCCTTCTTTAAAGGATTTACAGGATTTGACCACGACCTGGCTTACGAAGCTGTGCTGGCCTCCTCCATGCTCGACGAAGAGGGCATTCAATACCTGAAGCAATACGGATTCATACCGGCCGACCTAGAGCAGGAGTCGGTATCAAAAG
>NZ_PZKN01000167.1 GCF_003046795.1 Desulfonatronum sp. SC1
ATCCCGAATTGGTTCTTCATCCCATCAATTGTTTCATAACGGAACAGGAAATAATAGAGTTGTTAAAAACGCCTTTTGATTACGTGTTGGATGCCATTGATTCACTTACACCCAAAGTTTTGCTCATCGCATATACTCTACAGAAAGGTACACCGGTTATTTCGTCGATGGGTGCTGGTGGAAAATTGGATCCGGCTCTGGTGCAGGTCGCAGATATTTCCAAATCTTATAACTGCAAGTTGGCCCGGATGGTGCGTAAACGATTGAATAAGTTTGAGATTAAATCAGGCTTTCAAGTGGTATTCAGTCCCGAAATGGTGCAAAAGGAACACCTTCTTTTTGTGGACGATGAACCCAACAAGAAAACCACTGTAGGAACCATCAGTTACATGCCTGCTCTTTTCGGAATTATTGCTGCTTCTACAATTGTACGAAG
>NZ_PZKN01000168.1 GCF_003046795.1 Desulfonatronum sp. SC1
GATTTATACTTCAAACTCTTTAAGTACATATAAATGCAGAACAAAATCATTATTCTTGACTTTGGTTCTCAGTATACCCAGCTTATAGCGCGCAGGGTTCGGGAATTAAATGTGTATTGCGAAATCCATCCATTTAACCATGCCCCTGAATTGGACAATAGTGTTAAAGGTGTAATTCTATCCGGAAGCCCCAGCAGTGTGCGTGACGAGAATGCTCCCGTACCCAATCTGACCAACATCATCGGACAGCTGCCTGTTTTGGGCATTTGCTATGGCGCACAATATCTTGCCCAAAGCAATGGCGGACTTGTTGAGGCATCCAATTCCCGAGAGTATGGACGTGCAAATTTGGAGTATATCAATTCTGAAAATCCTCTGTTTGCTGAAGTTGAAGCCGGAAGTCAGGTCTGGATGTCGCATGGAGATACCATTATGG
>NZ_PZKN01000169.1 GCF_003046795.1 Desulfonatronum sp. SC1
TAACATAACTATTGAATCTTAATGTTTAGAACTTTCAAATCCTTATCATCTGAGCTATTGCCATAAAGCACCTCATAATCACCTGGCGTAACAGCCATCTGGCGTTTGTTCCAATCGTAAAACTCGAATGATGAAGAGTCTAGCTCTATTACTGCATTCTGGGTTTTACCGGCAGCTACTTCAACGCGCTGAAAACCTCTCAAAGTCTTTAAAGGGCCATCCACATCGCCAACCTTGCGTATGTAAACCTGAACTATTTCAGTTCCGTCACGCTTGCCACGGTTTCTTACAGGAATTGTGAGTTTGGTTGATTCATCGGCACCAAGAACCGTTTTACTGGCAGAGGCATTACCCATCTCAAATCTGGTATAACTTAACCCGAATCCAAATGGAAACAATACATCTGTTGTATAACGATAGGTACGACCTTTCATG
>NZ_PZKN01000170.1 GCF_003046795.1 Desulfonatronum sp. SC1
GGAAAAACCAGCTTTATCTCTTCTTCCGCTGACTTTGGCGGCTCTTGCACAACCAGAAAAGGGATTTTTGAGCCTACAATTACTTTTAAAGCCCAACTGCCGGTCAGTTTCTGAAGCCCTTTCATTCCATGGGTTCCCATCACAATCAGAGTAGCTTCCACTTCATGGGCCACCTGGTTAATGGTTTTAAAAATCGAACCCTCCTTGACCAAACAAGCTGGTTTGACGTTGTAAGTCTCGTTAATTTTTTGAGCCTCGGCAGTTAACTGTTGCTCAAGCTCGTTGATTTCAGTATCTTTTTTAGCGATATGCAAGAGTGTAATTCCCGTATCTAATCTTTTAGAAAGGTTCACTGCATGGGCTACAGCATTCATGGCCACTTCCGTGAAGTCGTAAGGCACAATTATGCTATGATTCAGGGCTTCCATATTGTAA
>NZ_PZKN01000171.1 GCF_003046795.1 Desulfonatronum sp. SC1
AGCGTGGTGCGCAGAATATGATGAATGGGGCAACCTGCTGAATGAAGAGAACCCGCATCAGCTGCAGCAGCTTATCCGGCTGCCGGGGCAGCAGTATGATGAGGAGTCCGGCCTGTATTACAACCGCCACCGCTATTATGACCCGCTGCAGGGGCGATATATCACTCAGGATCCGATTGGACTGAAGGGGGGATGGAACCTGTATGGATATCAATTGAATCCGATATCAGACATCGACCCCCTGGGTTTATCTATGTGGGAGGATGCAAAATCGGGGGCATGTACTAATGGTCTTTGCGGCACACTATCCGCGATGATAGGTCCAGATAAATTTGATTCTATAGATAGCACCGCATATGACGCCTTAAATAAAATAAATAGCCAATCTATTTGCGAAGATAAAGAGTTCGCTGGTTTAATATGTAAGGATAATAG
>NZ_PZKN01000172.1 GCF_003046795.1 Desulfonatronum sp. SC1
GTATTGTTGAAAGCGTCATGAACAGATTTTCTTAAGCGCACATCACTAATTAGTTGTTCCGATTGGGAGCAAGCGTAACCCAACAGAGCAATTAGTGTACATGCGAATATTTTAACAATTATTCTCATCTAAAAATGATTAGTCAAAAAAACCTGTTATCTCCTTACCCATAGTTGATAAAAAAGATAAATCCACTGTTAAACCATAAAAATCAATCTATGGATTAAACACCGCCTCTTTGGCAGAAAGCGTTAGCGCACCAGCGCCTAAAACAGCGATATGCGGATTATCAGATATTTCTATAACAGTTGTTTCCAAAGCGACTTTATGCGGAAACTTGTCCAGCGTATCGAGCATGCCATTTTCGAAATAAGGGAATGCTTTTGAGAGTGAACCACCAATAATGATGGCGTCGGGTCCGTAAGAATAGAGA
>NZ_PZKN01000173.1 GCF_003046795.1 Desulfonatronum sp. SC1
GCCTTATCAGACAGCCCCTTTGATATGGATTTACCAAAATGTTTAGTCCTGAATTTTGGCTTTGAGAAACTCGCGGTTGAGGCGGGCAATGTTGGCGATGGAGATGCCTTTGGGACACTCCACTTCGCAGGCACCGGTGTTGGTACAGTTACCAAAACCCAGTTCGTCCATGCGGGCCACCATGTTTTTGGCACGACGAGTAGCTTCCACGCGACCTTGTGGCAACAGAGCCAATTGACTCACCTTGGCCGACACAATCAACATGGCCGAACCATTTTTACAGGCAGCTACACAGGCTCCACAACCAATACAAGATGCGGCGTCCATTGCTTCGTCGGCATCATCCTTGGGGATTGGCAATGCATTGGCATCGGGCACACCGCCGGTATTAATCGACACGTAGCCACCAGCTGCTATGATTTTGTCAAAAGC
>NZ_PZKN01000174.1 GCF_003046795.1 Desulfonatronum sp. SC1
ATTCTCCCAGTTAAAGTGGCCTCTGTTTTGTCCTAACACATAGGCAGATGCACCAGACTGATCAAAATATGACCATCTGACAAGTTCTCCCCAAAAGCGACCTTCAAATGCCAGTTCAATGCGTTTTTCATTTAGAATGTCAATCCAGGTCAGTGAAGTAACTTCATCCAAACCAGCACGAGCTCTTACTGCATTTACATAGTTTAAAGCATCCGCGTTAGTAGTACTGGCATTATTACCCAATATGGCTTCTGCGGCAATTAGGTAAACTTCAGCCAAACGCATCATATAAGTATTTAAAGGGGTGGACATGAAAGTCAGGATATATCCGGGGTTATCCTCAGGTGTTCCTATTACATACTTTTTGATAGCTGATCCGGCATAACTTTCCAGGTCGTATAAAAAGCCACCTTCATCCTTGAGCAATTCTG
>NZ_PZKN01000175.1 GCF_003046795.1 Desulfonatronum sp. SC1
TATATTAACAACATGCGAAGACTATTCTCCATGCAATAAACGTACGCCTATCAAAAAGATTGTGTTTTAGCCTTCGTTTATTAAACCCACAACTGATTCTGGCTCTTTTTGCGCAGAAGAAAGGAATATAGCCAAAGAAACATACACTACAATATCACTATCATAACCAAGATATTGAACCATCAAAGAAAGTAGAAAAGGTAACCCAACTATAAAGAAAAAGGCCATGTTGTTTTTTAAACTGCGAAATGTCTGAAACATTAAGAATAAAAATAAGAATAAACCTACGATACCAATATCAATCCATAAGGTAGCATAAACGTTGTGAATATTTGATTCAGAAAACCTGTCCCCAAAGAAATAATCAAGGAATAAAATTCCATTCCCGGAAGTTGTGTTGATCAAATCAATATTATCTATTAGGTATGCCC
>NZ_PZKN01000176.1 GCF_003046795.1 Desulfonatronum sp. SC1
CCCAAAGCAATTACGGCCAGCTTGTCCATTTTCACATATATTTAAGTGTCACAAAAGGCCTAAAAACAGCATATCATATATTACCATTTTTTGTGATATAGACCAATGACCAAAATCATTGATTGTGTCATCTGATTTTTGACCAGCTTCCGGATTAAAGCCATAAACGGAAATAGTGCTACCGCAAAAAGAGTTATCTTTGACAGCATCAGTCAGGCAAATAAGTAATGAAATTATCAGCTATTCATATAAGCATTTTACTGCTTCCTTTTATTCTGAGCTCCTGCTTGTTCGGGAACCAATCAGCAGACAAAGGAATTGTTGAAGGGACTATCGTTTATAAGATAAACTATCCCCATCAACTCAATATGGGTGGCATGTCATTTCTCTATCCAAGTGAGATGAAACTGCATTTCAGCCACGGTAAAC
>NZ_PZKN01000177.1 GCF_003046795.1 Desulfonatronum sp. SC1
TAATGAGCCCATGTGACTGGCCTCATCTGTCCAACCTTTTTCGGCATAAGGTTGTTCTTTGGCAAATCCTACACGTTGATAAAAGAAGGTTCTGAAAGCATGTTTCAACACTTCATTGTAAACCGAAGGGCTAATTCTAAATTCAAAAGACCGCGTGTTATTATTAATATCAAGCACATAATATCGTCCAGTTTCCGAAACTTCAGAAAAATCGAACCACCAAGCCTGATCGCCTGATGAAGGATTTGTACTTCCATTGTTCCAGACAACTGGAGTGCCAGTAAAAACATGACTATTATTCTTTGCATCAACCAACGCAAAATGACTTCCAGGACTGTATGATTCCTGAGCATCGAACCCTGTTATGGGGTTTCGGATTACTGCTACCTTTGGAGCATCGGGCAAATATCCAAACTGATCAACCACG
>NZ_PZKN01000178.1 GCF_003046795.1 Desulfonatronum sp. SC1
ATCAGAAGAAGTGGTAAGCAGAAGAAGTGCTGAAGGCATTATCTCTTTTATTAACAAGGCCCATTACAATCTTTTTCCGCTACTAATTACGCCCGAAAAGTGGGCTGTAACGATTGATTCGCAAGAATATCCCGTTAACAGGGCTGACTTTTCCACAACCATCGATGGCGAAACAGTGCGTTTCGACTGTGCTTACATCACCATTCACGGCACTCCGGGGGAAGACGGATTGTTGCAAGGCTATCTCAAGATGGTTGGCATTCCGCATACCACATGCGATGTACTTCCTGCTGCCATCACCTTTAACAAATACACCTGCAACAACTATCTGAAAGGATATGGCGTGATGGTGGCCAATTCTGCGTTGGTACGCAAAGGTCTGAGCTATGATATTTTAGAGATTGCAAAAAAAACCGGATTCCCATGC
>NZ_PZKN01000179.1 GCF_003046795.1 Desulfonatronum sp. SC1
GCTCATATCATTCTGCACCATTTCACCCAATACGGTTTGGCCGGCGTTTTGTGCGGCTAAATACGTGAATGCAATATGCAGAAATACGACTAAAAGCGTAGGTTTTTTGGGCATTCCCTTTTGGTGTTTGTTTTGCAAATGATGATTGTTATTACCCTCACCGCTAAACGCTGAATATGATGTCTAGCTATGCTTATCCTAACAAATAAACTGTTGGTTAAACGAATCGCCAGAACAAAAGGTTGCCCGTGAGGACAAAAAAACGGTTTATGATGTTGTTAACTTAAACAACGTGCGCCAGCAAATCATAATCTTCGGCACCGGTTACTTCAACCTCATAAAAGGAGCCTGGTGTAAGTGCTTCAGCAGATGATACCAAAACCTCGGGATCAACTTCAGGACTGTCAAACTCTGAACGCCCCACATA
>NZ_PZKN01000180.1 GCF_003046795.1 Desulfonatronum sp. SC1
GTTCATGTTTGCGCCCAAAAATAGTTACAAAACAAACAAAAACCTATACCGGAGATTAATCACAATTAAAACGTCTGTTTATAGGTTTGTGAATAATCCCCGGTAGCAGTTATCGACTCATAATGAATCGGAAACTCAAATCATAAATCCATTATTATGATTAAGGCACAATAACTTTGTCAATTACATGTACTATTCCATTGGTTCCTTGCACATTGGCCAGAACCACGTTAATTGAGCCATCGATTGTTACGCCGCCATTCACGGCGATGTCAAGAGACTTCTCACTGTTTAACGTTGGAACCAAACCACTGGACAAATCAGTTGAAGCCACATTTCCACTAACAACGTGTGCCAAAAGAATTGGAGTGAGCTGTTCTGCAGAGAGGTCCGCAATTCCACTAACCTCAAGGGCTGCAAAAATAG
>NZ_PZKN01000181.1 GCF_003046795.1 Desulfonatronum sp. SC1
CAACTGCAGGTAGTAGAACGCTTAATAACAATGAGTTACGCATCAATAAGATATGGGCAAAGGCCATGCTTGGTAAAACCTATCTTTATGCCGGCAGTCCGCTGATGACCAATGGTCCAAATGGTCCCCGCACGTATGATGCAGAGATGTGTAAATTGGCTGCTGAGGCATTTGGTGAAGTGTTAAGCATGGTTGAAAATGGCCAAACCCAATATGAGTTGGTTCCATTTGAAAACTATTCATCCTTATTCTATACCATTCAGCAAGGGTGGTTGATGCCTGGTGGTAAGGAGGCAATTATCAGAAGCCCAACGTATGGCCCCGATTCATACTGGAGACAGATGAACTCATACCAGCCTTCGCCAATGGCACAGGGTGATGGTATTGTGTTGGCACCTGCTGCCAACTATGTGAACTACTATGGTA
>NZ_PZKN01000182.1 GCF_003046795.1 Desulfonatronum sp. SC1
GTTAACAATACAATTTATCATCCGGAAATGACAACTGAACAAACTAATCGTAGTGAAGAAACCATCAATGAAATGCGGTCAATCAATGTAAAAATTGATTACTCTCAACCCTTAAACGAGAGTATAGTCTGGAACATGGGGTATCAACTTTTTCATCGACAGATCTTCAATGATTTTATCGATTCGGATAACGCGATAGAAATTGAGTATCTGGATTACAGAAATTCATTTTACGGTGATTTTGCTTATAAAAAGGGAAAGTTTTCGTTTAGGGCAGGTGTGAGGTTGGAGCATCTAACAATAGATATTTCAGATACACTTTCAAGTCAGGATTTACATCCACTGCCTCTGGGGTCAATTATGTATTCCATTAATCAGCGAAACAACATAAGTTTTACCTATAACAGGCGATTAAGATATCCCTC
>NZ_PZKN01000183.1 GCF_003046795.1 Desulfonatronum sp. SC1
AGCAAACACTTTGTCGGGGTGAACGTTGCCAGCAACTGCCAGCACTGCATTGTTTGGCGCGTAGTGCTTGAAAAAGAAGTTGCGTACATCGTCCAATGTTGCATTCTCTATATGGGAAATATCCTTGCCTATGGTTGGCCACATGTAAGGGTGGGTCTTATAGGCGAGGGGTCTGGTGAGCAATGACATATCGCCGTAAGGCTGGTTCAGGTAGCGCTGTTTGAACTCTTCAATTACCACTTTACGCTGTACCTCCAGATTTTTTTCAGTAAAATTCAGCTCCAGCATGCGATCCGATTCCAGCCAGAATGCTGTTTCAATGTTGTTGGCCGGAAGGGTAACGTAGTAGTTGGTGTAGTCGTTGCTGGTCCATGCATTGTTTTCGCCGCCTACCATCTGCAAAGGTTCATCATAGGATGGTACGT
>NZ_PZKN01000184.1 GCF_003046795.1 Desulfonatronum sp. SC1
CCGTTGGCAGCAATGGCATATTCGCTGTTGAGATGACCACCGAGGGTTTTGGCGAGCACATTGGACGCGATGGTAACATGCGAACCAAATATACCGAAGGGCCATGGGTGTATAAACGAAAAGATCTTTATTATCTGGTTTATGCCGCTTCCGGTATCCCGGAATATATTGCCTACTCAACTGCACCATCCATCAAAGGCCCATGGACTTATAGAGGTTACATCATGGAAAGAGCGCCTCACCTGGCTTTTACAAACCACCCGGGAATCATCGACTTTAAAGGAAACTCCTATTTCTTTTATCACACCCATGAGCTTTCGGGTGGCGAAGGATTTAAACGTTCAGTAAGTGTGGAGCAGTTTGAATACAACGCAGATGGTTCCATTCCGCTTATTATTCCTTCCAAAGAGGGCGTGAAAAAGAG
>NZ_PZKN01000185.1 GCF_003046795.1 Desulfonatronum sp. SC1
CCGATACAGAGCTGGACAAGACCATGATTGAAAGCCTCTCTGATCCACTCCTTCATATTATCAGAAACAGCGTAGATCACGGAATAGAGTCACCGTCAGAAAGGCAAAGAAAAGGGAAGCCCGAAGCCGGAACCATCAAGTTTGAGGCAGGATACTCCGGAGCCAACGTGGTAATTCAGATTAAAGACGATGGCCGGGGTATAAATCCTGAAAGCATCCGTAAAAAGGCCATTGAAAAAGGCATAATAAAAGCTAACGCGACTTTGACGGAACAAGAAATCCTTGAACTGGTGTTTCTACCCGGATTCTCCACTGCATCCACCATTACAGAAGTCTCAGGTCGCGTCGTGGGAATGGATGTGGTAAAGCGCAACATTGCGGCTATAAGGGGAGAGGTCTCAATTGAGTCGATACCGGATAAAGG
>NZ_PZKN01000186.1 GCF_003046795.1 Desulfonatronum sp. SC1
GGTATGGGATGCAGCAATTGCATTTAACCTCCATTGGCGCATATTCTCCAATGATAAAGGGAATATCGCTATCTATGGAACGCTTTAACGCATCGTAGATTCTTTCATTAGAAATACCTGAATCCCAGATGTGCCATGAAAAAATAAGATTATGCAATGGGTCGTTTTTTATCAGCTGCTCAGCAGTAGCTAATAAATTCTCCTCGTTGCGCCCCCAATTGGAAGCATCGATTACCAATGGCACCCTAATACCTGCACTTCTCATCCGGAACACAATATCGGAATACACCTCAGCAAACTCGTCATTTGGAACCACGTAGCCGCCAGCCTCATTGGCAATATTGAGCAAAATGTAACCTTCATATTTCTTAATGACTTCCAGCACATCCTCTCGCAGCCAAAAATCAACGCAAGCGTAAAGG
>NZ_PZKN01000187.1 GCF_003046795.1 Desulfonatronum sp. SC1
GGAGGCCATTAAGCTTCGTACTAAATATGAAGACAAGTATTTAAGAACGATAGATAAAGTTTGGGCAGTTTTTGATAAAGACAGTTTTCCAGCACGCAATTTCAATAACGCGATAAATAAAGGTGAAAACTCTAATCCCAAAATACATTGTGCCTGGTCAAATGAGGCATTTGAGCTTTGGTATCTTCTGCATTTCAATTATTATAACACTGGTATTTCCAGAGAGCAATATCAGAGAAGTTTGGAAGCTGAGATAAATCAAGCTTCCAAAAGATCTGATTTTAAGTATGAGAAGAATTCAGTTAACATGTTTTCCATTCTCAAAGAATACGGCAGTCAGGAAAAGGCGATTAAGAACTCAAAAAATCTTGCTGATTTGTACAGTGATTTCAGCTATGCAGTTCATAATCCATGCACTATGG
>NZ_PZKN01000188.1 GCF_003046795.1 Desulfonatronum sp. SC1
GTCGCCCCTCCTTAACCGCGCCATCATGTCAGCATATCCACCAGGTTCCACCTTTAAAATGGTTATGGGGCTAATCGGGCTACAGGAGAATGTGTTGCGAACCAACACACCATACTCCTGCTCCGGAGCATATCACGCACGTGGGCTCTCTGTGGGCTGCCGGCACCACCGTTCTCCAGTTGATCTGATTCCCTCCTTGGCAGTGTCGTGCAACACCTATTACTGTATTGTTTTCCGCAATGTTTTAGATAATCCTGCTCATGGTTCGCCAAAAGCAGGGATCGAAAAATGGCGCGAATATCTTAACAACTTCGGCTTTGGCAAACGCTTAGGAAGCGACTTCTTTAACGAGAGCCGGGGATTTGTGCCAGGCTCCGGTTATTACGACCGTATCTATGATGGTCGTTGGAGTTCCCTAACCG
>NZ_PZKN01000189.1 GCF_003046795.1 Desulfonatronum sp. SC1
GTCTATGAACATGTAAAACTCGTGGATGGATATCTTTTTTTAAACTTGAATGCTAATCAGTTAAGCATCAATGATAATCTGTTCGATTACATAACTTACAATATAAAAAACACTAATAAAGACGTAAAGTCGTGAAGACTAAGAATCTCTTTGGATGACAAAGGAATGTTAATATTTGAGGTTACTGAGAGAAATGATTTATTACGAAATCTCGTTCGATTGAAATCAGGTACTACGGAATCTTCTGGAGAAAAGGTTAGTTTAAAGAATAGTAGTGATCAAACTATTTTAAATAAGATTTTGCAGTTATTCAGGGAAAAAAGGGAGGTAAAGCTTACTGAAGCCTTTGATACGACTGACGGTTGGGATTCAAGAGGATGGTTTCAATATAAGGAGGGTACGGCTTATGTAAATGGTAAG
>NZ_PZKN01000190.1 GCF_003046795.1 Desulfonatronum sp. SC1
GTGTCAAATAGTCTATGCCCAGTTCTGCGGCGGCCTCAGTTACTTCCCTCACGGCCTTTACGCCGTTTTTATGGCCGAATACGCGTGCCGTGCCTCGTTGTCTGGCCCATCTGCCATTACCATCCATAATGACTGCAACGTGTCGCGGCAATTTTTCTGTAATCAACTGTTCTTTAACTGACATACTTTGGGATATTCCGATGTTCATTAAAATCCGTCATGACATTTGTCGCGTCGTGAAAAGATGCTGAACGTCATATACAGACCAACCACAGAATACCAGTCGTTATTGTGTGATAACGTGTTCTGGTTGAATCTGTATGGGTCGGACGGATCGATTGGGTTATTGAAGCCAATCAGGTCCAAATCATCGGTGAAAGTTTTTCTGAAAGTCCACTCTGCACCCAGTTTCATCCAAC
>NZ_PZKN01000191.1 GCF_003046795.1 Desulfonatronum sp. SC1
AAATATGGTTGATGCTTAAAAATTAAGCTTTGTCAACTTTGTACATGTGCTGAATCAGCTCAACAACTTTGGTTGAATAACCCATTTCGTTGTCGTACCAGCTAACAACTTTTACGAAGTTGTCGTTCAAAGAGATACCAGCTTCTGCGTCGAAAACTGAAGTTTTGGTTTCACCTACGAAGTCGTTAGAAACAACAGCATCTTCGGTATATCCAAGTACACCTTTCAATTCGCCTTCTGAAGCAGCTTTCATAGCAGCACAGATATCAGCATAAGAAGCAGGTTTTTCCAAACGGCAAGTCAGGTCAACTACAGATACGTTAGGAGTTGGCACACGGAAAGCCATACCGGTAAGTTTGCCGTTCAAAGCAGGAATTACTTTACCTACAGCTTTAGCAGCACCGGTTGAAGAAGGAAT
>NZ_PZKN01000192.1 GCF_003046795.1 Desulfonatronum sp. SC1
GATGGAACTGTTGCTCAGTGCCCTCAAAGATGAATGGCGCTACATTGAATCTCTTATCTAGTTATCTCCGTTTTTGGTTGCGCCACCTCTTTTTTTATTATTTTATCGATGCCGGTGATATATATCACCGCACTTGATAACAATCGTCACCCAAAATATTACAACCACCTTTTATCTTTGGCGTAATAAGTATGTATTTCGTTAGCCGGCGAAAAAGAAAAATTGTTACGTATCTATCTTTTCTTATTTTTACCCTAAATCCCGATTGTATGACTGAAAAAGGTGATTACATTCTAATTGTAGATGATTCTCAGACCAACAATGTGCTACTCGAAGCCGTATTGTCTGAGGAGGATTATCCAACGCAAACAGCCATGTCTGCATCTGAGGCATGGAGCATAATATACAAGCGTAAACC
>NZ_PZKN01000193.1 GCF_003046795.1 Desulfonatronum sp. SC1
GAGCGGAAGCCCCACAAACACGCCATCTTTTACCGCCCGCGACTCGGAAAAATTATAACCATCGGTAGGCACCTGCCCCACAACTTGAGCACCGCATTTAAGCACGGCATCATAAATATCAGCAATACCATCCACAAAAGTATCGGGGTATGATTCGCCATCTCCCAATCCAAACAAGGCAACTCTTTTCCCATTCAGGTCAGCCTTTTTAAGTTTCGGCAGAAAAGACTCCCAATCGTCCTGAATATCGCCATATCCCCAGGTTGAAGTACCAAATATCAAACAGGAGAATTCTGTCAGATGTTCGGCAGCAGCATTGGAGATATCGGCAATATGCACATCACAACCAGTTAATTTATCTGCAATTGAGTGGGCAACCGTTTTGGTATTCCCGGTGGATGAGCCATAAAATATTGC
>NZ_PZKN01000194.1 GCF_003046795.1 Desulfonatronum sp. SC1
GTTCCAGTCGATGCCTTCCCATAAAAGAGTCGCTTTCTGACGAATTTGTACCGACTGGGCATCCTCATCGCGGAAATAGTTCCTCAGCGTAATAAGTGCCTGAACCACAAACGAGGTCTCCACCAGGTCGCCACCATCATCCAGAGATGAAAACGGTTGCGTTTGATAGGTATCACCATTGTACCAATGCGCCCATGCCCCTTTGTGGCGCTCACAATTTTCGAGAAACTCTAATATTTTAAGGATGCGTGTCTTGATTTCAGCCCGCTCCTCGTAAGCGCGCTCATAAGCCACCACCATGGCCATCAATCCCATGCCTGTGGCACCCGACGCTACGGTGCGGCCATCGCCATTGGTGCGCTCCAGCGCCATCCCCGATGGCTGATGTGCGCCTTCCCAGAAATAGCGAAAAGTGTA
>NZ_PZKN01000195.1 GCF_003046795.1 Desulfonatronum sp. SC1
CTTTTAGCGAGTGCGACACAGCAACCTCTCCCAACTCCAAAGGCTTGCTTAAATCAAGCGCAATAACTGTAACCATTGGATCTATAACCGACTTAGGCACTTCTATCGTCAAATCACCGGATTTCCGGTCGGTTTTGTAAGTTAGTTTGGTATCGCACCCTACCACGCGTGCGCCCTTCACTTTTGAGCGAACACCACGGATTGTCAACGGGTGATTTGGTGCGTAGTCGATGTACAGAAAAAGCGTTTTCTGGTCCTTGCTCACAGCTGACAATCCCGGGAAATGACCTTCGGGCATTCCAGCGCGTGTGCCATAGATAGCCTCTGAGTGCTTCCCGGTCCAGCGGGCAAACTCCTTAAGTATAGCCAACTGCTCTTCAGGAATGGAGCCATCCTCTTTTGGTCCAATGTCCAGA
>NZ_PZKN01000196.1 GCF_003046795.1 Desulfonatronum sp. SC1
AACAAAGGCTGATGAATCAGTGCTCTTTAAAAAGCAGAAGCCAGTTGAGATTTCAAACAAAAATAGAGAGAAAACAACCATAACCATTGGTGTGAATGATTATAAGCAGTATCAGGTTATCGATGGCTTTGGTTTTACGCTTACAGGAGGCAGTGCAAGGTTGATAAACGAAATGCAGCCTGAAGTGCGTCAATCGTTGTTGAATGAGTTGTTTGGAGTTGATGGTGATGCAATTGGTGTCAGTTATCTGCGTTTAAGCATTGGGGCTTCGGACTTAAGCGACAGTGTTTTTACATACAATGATTTGCCCGAAGGGCAAATGGATCCTTTTATGGAGAACTTTTCCATCGAGACTGAGTTGGTGCACCTGATTCCCGTGCTACAGGAGATTCTGGCAATTAATCCGAATATATTG
>NZ_PZKN01000197.1 GCF_003046795.1 Desulfonatronum sp. SC1
CCTCTGCCCAGTTCAGGGAAGGCATCGATGAAACAGTGAAGTTCGTAAAAGCCAACGATGTTAAGTATCTAATATCTGATACAAGCGGACAGAAGCCTGTAGGCCCGGAGGATACCAAATATGCAGCATCTGTGATGCCTAGTCTTTTCGGCAGCGGCGTAAAAGCTATGGCCTTCATCATGCCAAAGAATGTAATAACCAAACTGGCATTAAGCTCTTTTGCCAAAGAACAGGGACTGCCAGCCAATGTGATGTATTTTGACAACATCCCTGAAGCAGAAAAGTGGTTATTTACTTTCTAACAACATTTCTTTAGCATCAACAAAATCAGGGACGTGTCATGCAATAGTTACGTGATACGTCCCAATGACTTAACCCACATGAAATCATTTCCTCTACCTACTGTATTCGAG
>NZ_PZKN01000198.1 GCF_003046795.1 Desulfonatronum sp. SC1
ATGTGAAGGAAATTCTGCAACGATACAAAGAGTTACAAGATATTATTGCCATTCTGGGAATGGAAGAGCTCTCCGAAGACGACAAAGTGGTTGTTCATAGGGCGCGAAGGGTGCAACGCTTTTTGTCACAGCCCTTTTTTGTGGCTGAACAGTTTACAGGACTAAAGGGCGCAAGGGTTTCCATTGAAGATACCATTAAAGGGTTTAACATGATTCTGTCGGGTGAACTGGATAAATATCCCGAGGCCGCGTTTAACCTGGTTGGTACCATTGAGCAGGCCATCGAAAAAGGAGAAAAACTATTGAAGGAGGCCCGAAGAAAATGATGGATCTTTATTTAGAGGTAGTTACTCCCGAAGAGATTCTGTTTGAGGGTTTTGTCGGGATGGTTGAAGTGCCCGGAGCCAGTGG
>NZ_PZKN01000199.1 GCF_003046795.1 Desulfonatronum sp. SC1
TATAAGAGACAGCTGTTGTAGCAACAAATGATTACAGAAATGCCATTCATTTTTCTTGAGATATTATTGAAGAAAAAGTATCAAATATGGTATCTGAATTGTATTCTGAGAGAATTTTATTTCTTCCGTTTTCCCCAAATTTTATCCTTATTTGTGGATTTTCAATTAGAAATGCTATCGCCTTACTGATTTGACTTACGCTTTTAGGATTTACTAAAATGCCAGAAATTGGATTTGTAAGCATTTCATTCATTCCCCCATTTTTACTTCCAATCACCACTCTTCCAGCGCTCATTGCTTCTAAACAAACTGTTGGGAAATTTTCCCAGATACTTGGGAATATGCAGAGCATGGAGTCTTCAAGGTGATTTGTGATTTCATTATATGCAATAGGACCTGTAAATTCAATAT
>NZ_PZKN01000200.1 GCF_003046795.1 Desulfonatronum sp. SC1
GGGTTTAATTTTAAACATCTGCTGATACAAAGTGATGCAGAAACAAGATGTCAGGCAAAAACACTTTCTGGCATAAACAAAAATCCGACCACAATCCCCATTTCCATAACAACAAAAAATAACGTACAAAGGCCGTCCTCCCTTTGATGGGAGAAACGGCCTTTTACAATTCAAGTAGAGTTCTTCTAAAAATTATATGTGATTCCGGCAGATATAAAGCGTGGCAAACCGGCTCTTATCCCTTGTGGTCTGCGAGTTACAATATATCGCTCATTGGTAATATTTTTGATGGTAAAACTAAATCCGAGTCCCGACGCTGTATGGTTGTACCAGGCGTTTAAGTTGGTGATAAAATAGGCATCCAGTTTACCAATTCGCCCGTTGGTATTGGCCTGGGCATAACGATAGTC
>NZ_PZKN01000201.1 GCF_003046795.1 Desulfonatronum sp. SC1
TTGTAGAAGTGCGCACCCGAACCAGCACTAAATGGGAGCACCCACGCGAGTCCATTACCCCTGCCAAGATTCGGTTTCTGGTATTGGCAACTGATGCTTTTGTGCAACAGAATCGCATCGACCACCGAATACGTTTTGATGTGGTTACCTGCATGCCAATCAACGAAACCGAATGGGATATTGATCACATACAGCACGCCTTTACAGCACAGGCCGAATAGGTTGAATTAATTTAATTTTCAGATTATGAATATCGAGGAGTTACGCAACTATTGCCTTTCTCTGCCAGGAGTAACGGAAGATTTTCCATTTGATGAGGTTACACTGGTATTTAAAGTTGGTGGCAAGATGTTTCTGCTTACCGGACTGGATGGCGATTTCTCCATTAATGTGAAGTGTGATCCTGAGC
>NZ_PZKN01000202.1 GCF_003046795.1 Desulfonatronum sp. SC1
ACGAAACACTGGCCATATCTCTTGTTCCTGGTTTTGCTGGCATTCATTTATATCAATAATCACTACAGTGTAGAGAAGTTGTTGAAGGAGCAGGTGGCACTTACCGCCGAAACGCAGGATTTAAAATATGAAGCCATCACCACATCATCCGATTTGATGCAGATGAGTCGTCAGTCGGAAGTTGTACGGAGGGTGCAGGAAGCCGGATTGGGTTTGGAGGTGCTGAAAACACCACCTAGAGTTTTAAAAGTGGATTAACAGGGGAGGGAGTTTATGGCCATAAAAAGAAGCATAATGTTCAGATTAGGGATTGTCTATCTCTTTTTTATTGGACTTGCTTTGTGGTTGTTGTTTGAATTGGTGGCACTGAAGACTTTTGAGGCCGATAAGTGGAAATCCAAATCCAGAC
>NZ_PZKN01000203.1 GCF_003046795.1 Desulfonatronum sp. SC1
GCTGTAAACTGTGCCATCCTTGGTGGTTCTCTTTTTATGCAGGACAGGGCTTACGCAAATATTGGTGAAGCAACTGTATTTGGTTTAGGCTCTGGTGTGGGATGGTTGCTGGCCATTGTTGGTATTGCTGCCATACGAGAGAAGATACGATATTCTAACGTACCTGCTCCACTAAGGGGTTTGGGCATTACTTTTATCGTAACCGGACTTATGGGTATCGCCTTCATGAGCTTCATGGGAATTCAACTGTAACAGTATCTGTAAAAATATATAACAATGAATGTTTTACTAGCTATTCAAGGCTCTGTCATCGTTGCCAGCGTAGTCATCTTCCTGTTGCTGGTGCTCCTTTTGGTGTCAGTGCTGCTGTATGCAAAAATGAAACTTACACCGTCGGGCACTGTAACCA
>NZ_PZKN01000204.1 GCF_003046795.1 Desulfonatronum sp. SC1
CATTAATCCAAGCACGGTACCAATCAACAAAGTATAACGGTAACCAGTGCGAATGCGATCCCAACGTCCGGCGCCATAATTTTGTCCGGTAAAACTACCTAGTGCAGTGACAAAGCCTGAAGAAGTCATCCATGAGAGGGCCTCAATTTGTGCCCCGATGCTTTGAACCGCAATGGCCACAGCACCAAAGCCAGCAACAATACGCGCCAGAAAAATGGCAAATACCGCAAACAGGGCACTCTCAGAAGCCACCGGAATGCCGAGTGCAAAAATCCGGCGTGAGATACCCCCATCAAATTTGAATTTCCGCAAATAGAGAGGCACCATCTCCTCCAACAGAATTAACCGATAAAAGAATATAGCAAAAACCAGAAATTGCGACATAAAAGTGGCCCATGCAGCACCCACC
>NZ_PZKN01000205.1 GCF_003046795.1 Desulfonatronum sp. SC1
TGGTTATACAATTCCTTAATGTACTAAAGTTACAAAAAACGAGAAATCTTTTAGCCACAATTGATCATTCCCCTCCCCATATCAGATTAAATTCAGTTATATCAGACCAAATAAAAAGGTGCAAATTCACTAATCATTACCAATTACATGCTAGATTCTGATAAGGTAAAAAAAGCAATTTATCAAACAAAACCTTGACAAACAAAGCCATAGAACAACACCCACCATTGAACATTCGCCCACCACTAACTGTTTAGATAATGATATCCCTTTTTTTCCTATTTTTGAACATCCATTTATCAAACTGACAAAAATCACATTTTTATTATGGTTTTCGACATTGACATGATTCGCAGGGTATATGCCGGTTACGGCAAAAAAGTTGAGCAGACACGGCAACTCCTGAAC
>NZ_PZKN01000206.1 GCF_003046795.1 Desulfonatronum sp. SC1
TTTCTGTAGTCACTTTTGTGGGGACAGTCCACAAAACTGCCAACTTCCGCTTCTTGCTCTTAGCGGACATTAGCATAGGCTATTTACCATAACGCCTCATTACGCGCACCGCCCAGACTGACTCAGCGCGTTTCTGGCATATCCCCGGTAAAACAAGTAACAAACCACCCGAAAATGAACACCAGAAACGCGACTTAAGAATCTACCCTATGAATGGATATGCACTCAACCGAATCGATCTTGGTTTCAATCTTTTTTATCGGGATCAGGCTTCTTTTTAGGTAACTTCGGGGGCTTAACTTGCTGATGACTTTGCGTTCGGCGCGTAAGCCAGGGATGGTCAGCTTTAGGTTTAACATAGTATTTTGAGCGTAAATCAATACGGGCATTATCCACTCGTTCATGGAC
>NZ_PZKN01000207.1 GCF_003046795.1 Desulfonatronum sp. SC1
GGATTTTGACAGATGGTACCCACTCTAAAGCCGGAAATTTCAGCAGCCTCGTGCAACAGTTCGCTAAAATACCAGGCCGTACTGCCCGTAAAACTCACCGGTAGCTCGTTGGCCGATTCATACTGGCTGATGTTGCGCTCAAAAAACTCCACAAAACTGCTACACACCAATCGGCGAAGGGAATCATCATCAATATTTTGATGAATAAAATGAGCGAAACCGGCTAAAAAACGGTTGGGAAAAGGTTGCTTGTACACCCGGTCGAGTAAGTCTGCCGGTGTGCTGCGGTAAAAATCCCAGAACTTGCCACAGACCTCTTCAGGAAGCTGTTTTTTCAGCACATCGGCCACCAATTTCCGCCCCAAAACCGCAGCACTTCCCTCATCGCCCAACACATAGCCCAAGGG
>NZ_PZKN01000208.1 GCF_003046795.1 Desulfonatronum sp. SC1
GCATAATGCCTACCAATTGTGGTGTCCCTACAGGACACGGAAAAATGGGGTCGATTTTTCTCTACCGATATTCTGTACCTAACCGCACAGCCCCGTTAGGGGCTAAAGAACGGTAAAACAATTAATAGACAAATGAGTTGTTGTCCCGTTAGGGACAAAACAACTTTTTACCGGACACTAATGATAAAAAATGAAACCGGAACTTCTTATCGAGTCCGGTTCCATTATGCATGTAGTTATAACTTGAACTGCCGTAACAAGGTGGTTGTAATCGTATATCTTTAATGCATCAAACAACCTGATTTCTGAACAGCGGCGCTTGTCCGGCAGCTTTAATTTTTAATTCTTCCACCTCGTCGGGGCTTAGCGGATCCAGACGGTTACCCAATTGCAGAGCCAGTTTAAAG
>NZ_PZKN01000209.1 GCF_003046795.1 Desulfonatronum sp. SC1
CCTTTAACAGTAACCAACTGAGCATCATGCCCCATGCCCCATTCCCAACTCAGAAATTGTAACAATTGTAGGCTCAACCACATTACCGGTTGAATTGGCACCTCCGGCATCAGTAACCGGTGCAATTTGAATCATTTGGCGGAAGTGACCCACTGAACCAATTAAACCAACAATACCATCACCTACATTGTATTCGCTCGTGAGTTTTTTGGGGTTGGCATCGTCAATAAGAATGGCACCAGTGGCATCCTGAATATAGATTTGGTTGCGGTTGGCAACTTTCAGAGTAACAATGGCCTCACCTGTGAGTTTATAAAGGCGACCATCCTGAATGCCTGCACGCAATTCAGCAATACTTGCCACCTCAGTTGGGAAAGTATAGGTCACAGTGCGCACGGCGCTGTCA
>NZ_PZKN01000210.1 GCF_003046795.1 Desulfonatronum sp. SC1
CCAATATTCATATCCTTTGGCAAGTCAAGCTCTTTGAGTGTACCGCGGGTAATTTTCGAGCCATTCTGAGCTATTAGTTCAAGCACATCGGCATCAGTGGCAGTAAGACATTTTACGTACGACACATTGGCTTTAAATGTGTGCCGGTATATGTAGCTGGCCGCTATAAGTTTTTTATTGATGATGGTGCCAATGCCAATGTTCTCAGCCAAATCGATATAATCCATATTCTCAACCTCGGCCACGGTTTTCTTAACGCCCATTTTTTTAGCCAGCTGGCATGCCAGGATGTTTACTTCCGAATTGCCGGTTACTGCAATAAAAGCATCCGTTTTTCCAATACCTTCGTCTTTTAGAAGATCCAGGTTTCGGCCATCGCCATTTATTACCAGGGTATTTTCAAGAT
>NZ_PZKN01000211.1 GCF_003046795.1 Desulfonatronum sp. SC1
GACCGATCCAAACGATCCCGATTTTGAAATCGGTTTCAGAGCTTATGCCTATTGGGGTTTTCAACGTTCATTTGCGGCACAGCTGGATCAGAACACAATGTACTCATTACGCCCTGGCACCGAAGTTATCGATTACTTCATCCCTTCAAGTTCGAGGTATGGCGTGCTCAGAGATCCTGAGGGAACAGTATATCCGCATATTCATCCTGATCAAGATCTGGGCAGCTTTAACTATTTTGAGGCTTCCTCCATTCGTAAGATTGGGAACAAGTATGTAACGGTTTTCAGTGGCTACTCAGGTCCTGATTACGGGATGGGCAGCTCAAACTCTACATTGCGTTATGGCTATGGCGACTCCCCATTTGGCCCATGGAAAAGTGGCGGTGTTTTGGTCGATTCGCGTGG
>NZ_PZKN01000212.1 GCF_003046795.1 Desulfonatronum sp. SC1
GTATCGAGTTTGCCTATCCTACACAAACCCTCCATATTCAGAAACAGTAATCAGAATCAATTGTTGAAATGCATCTTAGCGGGCGACATAATTAGCATCTCGGCAATAAACCAAGCAAATATCAGTACTTCCATTCGCGGGCGGCTTCATACATTGCCACCACATTTTCGACAGGCGTTTCCACTTTGAACTTATGCGAAGGCCCAAGAATAAAACCACCACCAGGCGCCATCAAATCAAGCAACTCTTTAACGCCATCCTTGACACGTGCAGGTGTAGCCTTTCGCAGCAGCAACTCTTCATCCAACGCGCCGCAAAAGGTTATCATAGAGCCAAAATCCTTCTTAAGACCTTCGGGGTTCATACCAGCAGCCCTGGTTTGGATGGGATCCAACACATGTGCAC
>NZ_PZKN01000213.1 GCF_003046795.1 Desulfonatronum sp. SC1
GGATAATCGTATTGAAATTGTTACTTAATTCACTTTAGAAAATCCGCCATCAGTTTTTTAGCCTTTTCCCAGTTATCATGGTTGATACAATATTTGATAAAAGGGGGCTCCACCTCGCCCTGAATCAAACCGGCATACTTCAACTCCTTTAGGTGTTGCGAAAGTGTAGAGCGTCCGATAGGCAACTCCTCCACCAAATCGCCACTGTAACAACAGGCGTTCATGTGTGCCAGTTTCTTCAGGATGAAAATACGCACAGGATGGCTCATGGCCTTGGTCAATTGAGCCAGCTCCAGTACATCTGCATCAAATTCAGTTTTACTAAGCGTTTGCGGCATCTTCAATCTGCTTTTTCAGTTCGTCTTTTGAGGGAACCTGGCCTTTGATAACCACTTTGCCATTCAC
>NZ_PZKN01000214.1 GCF_003046795.1 Desulfonatronum sp. SC1
ACACCGAAATGAAACAGACGCCATTCAGGTTGGAAGCTACAATTATGCCCGCCAGGAACAGGCAGGAGAACGCAATGAGGCCGAAATTATTCAGGATGGCGACAGAAACCGCGCAGTGCAATTGCAAACCGGCGACAACAATGAAGCCTCTATAGAGCAGGATGGTTATCGTAACAGAGCCCGACAAGTGCAGAATGGAGACGATAACATGGCAAGAATTGAACAAGAAGGAACGCACAACATAGCACGCCAGAGACAAAACGGAGATGACAACGAAGCCTCTATATTACAGGACGGCCTGAGAAACTATGCCCGCCAACGACAAAAAAGCATCCGTAAACAACGGATGCCAGCAGAAGGGTCGATTTTTATGCCGTGAAATGGTGATTGTAACGATGGCTGAG
>NZ_PZKN01000215.1 GCF_003046795.1 Desulfonatronum sp. SC1
GTTTTGCAGCCAGAAATACCAGCATCGGACGCATCTGCTTTCCTTTGCGTCGCAACACATAGTTTGTAATGATCGTTAGTAAGGGGATGCGGGAATTGAGTTGCGTCCTAAAGTAACGCTCAAACTCCTTCATCTCCTTTTCTATGGGGGCCTTAATTTTGGAAGATATACTCATTGATTGATCCTAACAAAAGTCAAAAATAGCAATTTATAAGGTAATTAACTTTCTCTTTTATATAAATTCTTCGTTTGTCGGGGTTTGTGATTGTTTTAATTGAAGCCATCTCTTCAAAGGCTGCCCGACTGTACATTTTTGTTGGAATCACATCTAAATATGTAAATATTTGCAGCATGTAGATATTTGTATGGTTCTTTTATCTATCTTTGCACCACACTCTAAATC
>NZ_PZKN01000216.1 GCF_003046795.1 Desulfonatronum sp. SC1
ATCACCTGCGCGGACAGGGTATCAATTTCCCTTACGGACAAAAAACAGCATGGTACATAAGCCAGGCAGAGGAGAAGCCGGAAACCGGTGTTGGCGACGATGGTTTGCGTCAATATGGGTTGTCATACATCAGCAGGATTTCATATAACTATAACAACAAATATCTGATTTACGGAACCATGCGTGCCGATGGAAGTTCCAAGTATCAGGAGAAATGGGGTTATTTCCCCTCTGTTGGTGTGGGATGGATTCCATCTGAAGAGGCATTTATGGAAGGTGTGGATGCAGTTGATTTTCTTAAGTTACGCGCCAGTTGGGGCCGTTTGGGGAACGACAAAATTCAGGCCAGTGACGGTGCCAGAACCACTTCGGTAGTGTACACATCAATTAACGACCAGTATAC
>NZ_PZKN01000217.1 GCF_003046795.1 Desulfonatronum sp. SC1
GGGCTGTAGGTGCTGCTGTCGCTCGTAAAAAGAAAGTAGCAAGATTAAGCGGATATTTTCAAATGGTCTTGGCAAGTATTGGTCTAATAGAAGTAATTCGAAGGTTTATTGGGGTGGAAGAAATCCCAGATTTCAGGATAATTATTGTTGTGTCTTTTCTGGCTCTTATCGCCAACTCTGTTTGTCTTTACCTTCTGCAAAAGTCGAAAAGCAAAGAAGCCCACATGAAAGCCAGTATGATCTTTACTTCGAATGATGTCATCATTAATACAGGGGTTATCATAGCAGGGGTTATGGTATTGCTCACTCAATCAAAATACCCAGATTTGATTGTAGGCACCATTGTCTTTTTGATTGTAATTAGGGGAGCAATTAAAATATTGAATTTAGGAAAGTAAAGAAA
>NZ_PZKN01000218.1 GCF_003046795.1 Desulfonatronum sp. SC1
GTGTCACAGACATGCTCACATTCTTGGCCATTATCACCCACTAACTCCTATCTATCAACACTTTACACCTCGACCCAAACAACTGAACCTATAGGTTTATATTCACCATTCGTCTGCGCCATAACCGCAATGGCATCCAGAGAAATATCGCCAACACTGCCACCTTGAAAAGAATTCATATTAAATACAGTTGCCACTGCAAAAAACTGTTGCTATTGCAAAGAATAATTTCTTTATCGTTTTTGTAAAAATTAGCTGCTTAAAGATTAGCTGTCTGGCTAAACACCAACCAACGCATACATTAATTAAAAAAAAGATAGATACAATTTGAACGAAACTGGTATTTCGTGCTATTGGGGGAACCAAATTATGGAGGATTTGGCTATTCGCATTTATTAAGTGC
>NZ_PZKN01000219.1 GCF_003046795.1 Desulfonatronum sp. SC1
ACATTGGGACTTGAGAATGTTGTTCTGGATCGCAATGGCTTTACAGGCAAAGCATTAGTTCAATCTGAAATATTTAGCAGTAGTTTACTTGAAAAGGATAGTTGGGGCATCTCTTTAAGTGGATTTTCGCTTGAGCTGTTAAAAAACAGTGTGGCGGGTTTAGGATTCAATGGTGACATCAACATTCCGCCTTTCGGAAAAAACTCATTGCTTCCATATCGTGCTTTTTTTAACCTGGGAACTGATAGCTATGAGTTTGAGGTCGGTGTTCATGGGAAATTTGAGTTTTCAACATTGGGATGTACACTCGATTTAAATAAGAACTCTTATGTAGAGATAGAGGTGAAGAATGGGGGCATCTATCCTACAATAAATGCATGCGGTATTCTTTCTATTGATGCA
>NZ_PZKN01000220.1 GCF_003046795.1 Desulfonatronum sp. SC1
GAGTATGAGAATGTACGTCGTGAACTGGAGAAAAAAATGGAGGAGTGGGAGCAGCTTCATCAGAAGCTGGAATCGCTCGAAGCTGAACGTGATTTATTGTAACCCTCCTTTTGACCCGTTGAGCTGCATAATTTTTAAACACTATTATCACTTAATAAAACATACATGAACGAAAAGAATGCCATTTTTGGAATCCGATCTGTGATAGAGGCCATCCAAAGTGGGAAAAACATAGAGAAGATTCTTGTGAAAACTGGTCTTCAGGGTGAATTGTTCAATGAACTTATGACCGTGGCACGCCAACATGGTGTTTATTGCCAAAACGTACCGGTTGAGCGCATCAATCGGGTTACTGACAAGAATCATCAGGGTGTTGTGGCTTTTATTTCACCTGTGGAC
>NZ_PZKN01000221.1 GCF_003046795.1 Desulfonatronum sp. SC1
GTTTCCCACCTGGTCGACTTGTCGGTCTCGCAGTCAAGCACCCTTATACCATTACACTCTGCTGACGGTTACCAATCGTCATGAGGGTACCTTTGGGAGCCTCCGTTACGCTTTTGGAGGCGACCACCCCAGTCAAACTACCCACCAAGCAATGTCTTCCGCATTGCGGAATTAGACTCCAGGCAAGCAAAGGGACGTATTTCAAGGATGACTCCACGAATCCTGGCGGACCCACTTCATAGTCTCCGTCCTATCCTACACATCACTTACCCAAAATCAATGCTAAGTTGCAGTAAAGGTTCACGGGGTCTTTCCGTCCCGTTGCGGGTAAACGGCATCTTCACCGTTACTACAATTTCACCGAGCTCACGGCTGAGACAGTGCCCAGATCGTTACAC
>NZ_PZKN01000222.1 GCF_003046795.1 Desulfonatronum sp. SC1
AAAATAAAATGGTTCGCACCTACGGCGCTTGAAATTTAATATTTACCCAGCAAATTTCCGTAGGAACGTTTAATATAATAGAGCCGAATTTTAATCCGGGTAAAAAGACACGAAAATAAATCAAGAGTTCCGTAGGAACGATGCATATTATGTGACGCATCAACAAGAATGATTAAAGTTGGGGTGATTAAACATGATTATAAACAGTATTGTGAAACTCATCGGATGACTATTACCAATTCTGTTAAAATCATCCGATGAGTCTTAACTATAATATGCTTCGAACCTACGACGCTTGAAATTTAATAGTTACCCAACAAAGTTCAGTAGGAACGTTTAATATAATAGAGCCGGATTTTAATCCGGTTATAAAAGAACACAAAATAAATACAGAGTTC
>NZ_PZKN01000223.1 GCF_003046795.1 Desulfonatronum sp. SC1
ATCGTGTACTTCATGTGGATGACGACATTTTCTGGCTTTCACTAAACGATTTGCAGTAGTTTCCTGATTAATAGTGATTGAAAAAGTGGCGCCCCTGTAAGGATAACTCCGGACAGGGGCGTTTTTTTTGCAGATGTTTTTTGTTCAGGTATCTTTTTGAGGTATTTAGTTCTTGTCGGGTGCAAACTGCATGTCTTCCGTTTTGATATTATGGGTTATCCAATCTTTTATAAAATTGGTCACTCCTACCGAGATTAACAGTTTGCCTTCAGATATTTTCTGATAAAACGCCTCTGCCTTCTCCACAAATGCCCGGTGTTCCTTTATATGGTTATCAATGTTTTTAAAACCGGAAACGATGTTACTTTTGGGCCACGAAGGCAGCGTATTGTTTGTCC
>NZ_PZKN01000224.1 GCF_003046795.1 Desulfonatronum sp. SC1
CATCAATAGCAACTGACAGAGAACGCAAAAGCGTGGGGAGAGAAAAATTCATTATCATCAAGCCTAAAATTTTAATAAAACATCATGACATACGTAAAATGGAAAATTTGATAATTCGCTAAACAATCCGATACCTACTTCATAACATTAAAACAAATCCTACTTTTTTAACTTGAATTAACAATTAGGGCCGATTACAAAAAAAACACATAATACAATAAATCCATTATGTGAATACTTTCTTTTGTTACATGCCATGCAGCTGCCTGATACTATCATATAATCAATGCATTCGGAAATGTGCTTGTCAAATCTGATAATAATTTTATCATAATCAAAAATGATAAATCTCAGCAAGACGAAGCAGTTGCGTTAACATTACGATACAATTTTAAGG
>NZ_PZKN01000225.1 GCF_003046795.1 Desulfonatronum sp. SC1
CAGATTATCAGCACCCCTCGTGTCCGGTACACGTTGGCACCAAACCAGCATATTGGAACCTGGAAAGTTGGATTTAAACCTCAGATGTTGATGCGTGAGTATCTTACACGTCGTGGAAATGCCAAACTTATTTCGGACCAGTATCAGCCAGCTCGTTGTCCGCTGTTGGGTTATGAGCTAAACTACCTTACCATTGAGGGTAACAAAATACCATCGCGCTTCCTCAAAGTTTATAAACAAATTGAAGTAGGCGAAGAGGGTTATGACAAAGGCGCAGAGATGTTGTACGATTTCTTTAAAAAAGAATTGCCTCAATATCTTACTCCTGAATTGCTTCCACTTGGCCGTAAAATCATTGAGGCTTGCCTCAACGGAGCCAGCGTAGAGCCTGTCTCTT
>NZ_PZKN01000226.1 GCF_003046795.1 Desulfonatronum sp. SC1
GGCCTATGGTGAAAAAGTGATTATGGATTTGGGCTTACTGGCAGGCAACAAACCCGGTTGGGACATTGCCCCTGATAATTTTGAAGGTGTGCGCATAAACTGCGATTTACCCCAGCAAAAAGGCTGGTTTCTGCTCAGACTCTCGCTTCACGACCCGGTAATACCGCTAAACATTGAGTCAGATGTGGAGGGCGGACTAGAAGATATCATAGCGCACCTTACAACATTTTTCAAGAATTATGATCGGATGGATCTGAAAGGGTTCCAGAACATCATCATCAACAAGTAACTAACGTTAAAATTGAATTATATCAACATCAGTATGAGAATCTTAAAAGAGAAATCAGTGGCCATAATTGTGGATGTGCAGGAGAGATTGTTCCCACATATTCATAAC
>NZ_PZKN01000227.1 GCF_003046795.1 Desulfonatronum sp. SC1
GATTATGTACCATCCTTTTGTATTGCCTTTTGTTGTTGGTTTTTCAGTGATGGGCGTTGTACTTGTAGCCAGGTATATTTATTGGCTCAGTGGCATGTCGCCTGGCAACAGGCAACGTGTTCTGTGGGGCTTTTTTTCTCGCAGTACTTTGTTGGCGGTGAAAGAAATTTTGCAAGAATCTCTTTTGCATCTGAAAATTTTCCGGGTGAATCCGCTTCTTGGTTTCATGCATGCAAGTCTGGCATTTGGGTGGTTTATGCTCATTGTTGGCGGAAAACTGGAAACATGGTACTATACCGGCAATTTTTTCAATCCACCTTACTATGCAATATTTTTCCGCTATTTTGAGCCGCTCACCGAAGGTTTTTGGATGAACGGGGTACTGCTGTTTTATAT
>NZ_PZKN01000228.1 GCF_003046795.1 Desulfonatronum sp. SC1
GATGTGGAAGTAATCAATATCATAATGCTACAATAGTTTATATGCCTCTTCAAACTGCTTGTCAGAGACTGGATAGTTCTGTCCGTTTTCAAATCGCACCATTGCCTTTATGAGGTTGCGTAAAGCCGTTTTGGTGCTTACCAGGCCAGCATTTCTATCTATCCCTGTTTGTGCAGCTACATACTTAATATAGTTTTCGGTAGTATTCTCCTTTGATGGAGCATACTTCGATATGAGTTTGGCGATTGAATTATGTCCTTTGTCTATATCGGTTTTCACTTGTTTTATCATGGCACGTAAACCATACTCAAAAGTTGAGAATTGCTCAAATATCCCATCCGTGTTGTTTTGATGCATTAGCTTTCCAAGCCAGCTGGAACTGGAGAGTTTTATGT
>NZ_PZKN01000229.1 GCF_003046795.1 Desulfonatronum sp. SC1
GTTCAACCGTTAATACCCGTGAAAATGAAGTTATAGACGGTGTAGAGTATCCAGTGGTTAAACTCGAGATTTCTAGTTCTTCTCACCCGTTTTACACCGGTAAAATGAAACTGGTTGACACCGCAGGACGTGTTGATAAGTTCATGAACAGATACCAAAAACATTTTGATAAGAAAAAGTAATTTTTTCTTTGATAAGGTAATAAAGCTTCGGATTTTCCGGAGCTTTTTTTTTCTCTGCCATACAGATTTGGTAGTACATTAACTTCATTCTTCTTTTTTGGCATAGCTATTGACCTTAAAGAATATTGTGTTATAACTTCAGGTTTCCAGACAGAATGGCAGATGCCTGGATCCGTTTCATCCGTTTTTATCTGCACAAGGAAGATGTTTGTC
>NZ_PZKN01000230.1 GCF_003046795.1 Desulfonatronum sp. SC1
GAAAATCACGCTTAAGGTCCAGTTTTGTAGCAACAGGGCAAATTCTGTCGCTGCCCGAACACCGCGCCATGAGCGATAAAAATCGGTGATGCCGCCCAGCATCTGGAACACCACCAGCGTAATCAGCGCCACCAACAGGTGCATGTAGAGGAATGACAGTCCGCTGACTTCGCAAACCAGCCATAGTCCGGCAAACATGATGGTGATATCTGAAAAGCGTTGCACCATAGAGATTAACGATGCATTGGTTTTCGCTCGCTCGCGCTTTTTTAGATTTGTCATCGTTGTTCCTGTTATTAGCCCCTTACCCGCAGTGGGGTAAGGGAAGATCCGACATTACTCGTTCAGCAACGTCAGCAGAGTTCGCGTTCGCGCTTCCATCAGCGGCACATCAC
>NZ_PZKN01000231.1 GCF_003046795.1 Desulfonatronum sp. SC1
TTGCACCTGCACTGTTTCATAAGTTGATGGCGATTTACAAAAGGTAAACACCATTAATATGGCTATTGAGAGCCAATAAATCATTTTTCTGTTCATATAAAAATTGGTTTAGTCAGTAATAAATATGTCAATCGTGTCGGCAATTTCAGAGTTTAAATTCAAACTAAATTGCAATTTTGAATAAAGATGTTTAGATAATAGATAATTGTAAAGGCAATTGGCCCATGGAGCTATCATATAATCCCCTTAAACCAAAAAGAGTTCGTAAACTTTGAGGTATTATTCAAATGCAATAAATACCTCATTGCGTCAGGCAAAACAACTCTACATCTATAAAAACAGTTAACTGAATTACGATACATGTTATTACCAACTCCGTCATAAGTCACATACA
>NZ_PZKN01000232.1 GCF_003046795.1 Desulfonatronum sp. SC1
TTGTGAGCCCTGTTTTTATGGGATACAACTCCTTATTGATGATTCGGTCATACTCGATGCGGTAACAGGCTCTGAACTGCTCAAGCCATTCATCGTGCGTGTTGGTAGTAACCTTTTCGGTAAGCATAGGCAGTGAGTCCTTCACATTTCCCAGTACCGGCACATCGGCATGCACATTCTTATTAATTTCAGCATCGTCAATCTCGAGGTGAATCACTTTTGCATTTGTGGCATAGGAGCTGAGATTTCCAGTTACCCTGTCATCGAAACGCATCCCGATGGCAATAATCAGGTCAGCCTCATTTGTTTTAATGTTTGGCCCATAATTGCCATGCATACCAAGCATACCCACATTGAGCGGATGATCAGTTGGTAAAGCAGAGAGTCCTAGCAG
>NZ_PZKN01000233.1 GCF_003046795.1 Desulfonatronum sp. SC1
TAGCTGGCAAACGACTCAATCTGCCGCCACACCTCATTGGCCAACGCATCGGGATAACCCCGCTCACGGCAGTTGGCAAAAAAACGCGCCACAATGCGCTCAAACTCGGTGCGGGAGCGGTACTTGCCACTCATGGCGCGGCGCAACACATCGGCATCGGCCAAATCCAGACCGGCAAAATGGTGGCACACTTTAATCACATCCTCCTGATACACCATCACCCCGAAAGTCTCCTTCAGCTGCTCCTCCATTACCGGATGTAGGTACTGAAAACTGTCGGGGTGGTGAAAACGGTAGATATATTCGCGCATCATGCCCGAGCTCGACACTCCGGGACGGATAATGGAACTGGCAGCCACCAGCGTGAGGTAATCATCACAACGCAGCTTACGC
>NZ_PZKN01000234.1 GCF_003046795.1 Desulfonatronum sp. SC1
GTTTTTTCTCAATGTGGCTCAGAGCAGAATCGAGTGAGCCATTTTCTTTTTCCAGTTTGATGACTTCGGCATAGGCATTTGCCAGTTTGGTGCCAGGTTTTTCAGGTATTTTTTTCGAAATGCGATCGGTTTCGGAAAGTGGCAGCTTAAGAACCCTGCCCACATCTTTGATGGCCGATTTGGCAGCCATGGTACCAAGGGTGCAGATGTGCGCCACCTTGTCGTGTCCGTACTTGTTAGCTACCCAGTTGAGCACTTGTTGTCGGCCATCGTCGTCAAAGTCGATGTCAACGTCGGGCATCGATATACGATCTGGATTGAGGAATCGCTCAAACAGAAGATCGTACTTTATGGGATCCACACTGGTTATACCAACACAATATGCCACTGC
>NZ_PZKN01000235.1 GCF_003046795.1 Desulfonatronum sp. SC1
CCTTTTCCGAAGTATAGAGTTCTTTTATTTTAACAAGTATGCCATCTACATCAATATCCGGGGTTAGTTCAATTTTGTTTTTTGACATAAAGTAGGCAGGATATTGCTTCCGCATCTCTGAGCACTTTAATCCGGATTTGGCAAGATGTGTTAAAAACAGAGCAACACCCACAAGCGCATCGCGTCCGTTATGGCTTGCGGGGTAAATCACACCTCCGTTGCCTTCGCCCCCTATTACGGCATTTACCTCGCGCATTTTCTCAACCACATTAACCTCCCCTACCGCTGCGGCGTAGTAGGTTCCACCGTGTTTGGCCGTCACATCGCGCAAAGCCCTTGAAGAGCTTAAATTTGAAACTGTGTTACCGGGAGTTTTTGACAACACATAAT
>NZ_PZKN01000236.1 GCF_003046795.1 Desulfonatronum sp. SC1
GGCTAAAATTTCAGTTGTCTAGAATTAGTTTCAATTGCCATTTGAACGCCAATAGTTATCTTTTGGGTTGATAAAAGGCTTTCTCATGGTTCTTTTCAGTGTATTTTAATTATCCGTGACTGAAGGTTTCAGATGAAAATGTGATAATCATTTTAAACAGATACTTACAATTTTAGAGATAATTAAAGATTTTATTCTGCATTGAATTTTAAGGAGTTTCGTTCCATTTTAGCTTTTTTTTATAAGTCGATAGCATTATTTTGTCTATTTTTGTAAAGATTTTTTTAGTCTAAACCATCGCATCATCCAAGTAGTTTTTGAATTTTTAGCAACGGTTACAGTTAAGTTGTTATTAATTGTCATTATTCCGGATTTTTCATATATTAATGT
>NZ_PZKN01000237.1 GCF_003046795.1 Desulfonatronum sp. SC1
CATCTACCCACCACCGCGGTGTTCGTCCGACCCTCACGAGCCGGCCGCCCCCGGGATTTTCACCCGTTCGACATATACAGGGTTGGCGTGGTTACCCACGCGCCCGTTTCGACGTCGCCCAACATCGTTTTTTCGCGCTACGGCCCCGTTGGTTCCCAAAAAGGGGGGCAACGGGCTGCGACGTGCGAAGGAGTCGAAGCAGGGAATCACACCCCACAGCGCTCCTCGTATGCCGCACCAGCCCTATTAGAGGCATGCGGCTCCAGGCAATGCCCTCGAACTCGTCTCACGACGCTCGAGGCCGGCTTTCCTGCCGGTGTCGATCCTGGTGGCGCCAGGATCGGTGTGACGGTCTGCGTGTGCGGGGGTTGGCGTCCCCCGCAGCAGACC
>NZ_PZKN01000238.1 GCF_003046795.1 Desulfonatronum sp. SC1
CTTTAGAGATGGTGTCAGTTAACAAATAGGGCACAAAGAGAGCCCATTTAAAAACAGGCAACTCGATGGATGTAATTTGCTGGAAGCTGGTCAGTATGTAAAGGTTTATCATTAAATCATTTTTTGAGTGATTTTAACTTTAAAATACGATTAATTTGATTGTCAGTTACGTTTTTCAACCCTATATTTTGTTCTCGAATCAAATTTTTATTCGGTTAATTATTGTTTTTTATTTCGCTTCAAATCTTATCATTCAATGCATTTGTGTCATTATTCTGGGGTTAAGATTTTATGATTACACCTATTTCTACAGCATGATTACAGGCCAATTTGCTGCAAAATAACACACTTGATGAGATGTTCGAATCGATTTTAACTTATTTTAAAT
>NZ_PZKN01000239.1 GCF_003046795.1 Desulfonatronum sp. SC1
CTTTCGGTGTAGCAGTGTTAATATCCAGATTGGCATATTGTTTCAACCGCGGCACAATCCAGTTCCATGCCCAGTGAAAATAGGCGTCTTTCCAAGTGGCAAATTTAGAGTTGATATCGTTCAGATTATTCAGACTACCTGATTCAATCTCTTCTACCAACCAATCTACCTTTTCTTTGGGAACCAGCAGTCCGGCAATGTCCACCCAGTCGCCTACACCTTCGTTACCCTCTGGTTGAAGGGCTTTGCGCATCTCTTCAGTTGTTGTATATTCAGCTGTTTCCAGTTTTTTAACCAAGCCGTTACCCAGAAATTTCACAAGTCCCAATTGGTACATCTCAATGCCACGCTCAAGAGCCGAAGCGGTGATTTTTACGCTGTTATACAT
>NZ_PZKN01000240.1 GCF_003046795.1 Desulfonatronum sp. SC1
CTGGGGTGCAGCTATTAAAGCAACTGACCTGGGAGCTAAAGTTGTCACCCTTTCAGGTCCAGATGGTTACATCTATGATCCGAATGGCATTTCAGGTGAAAAAATAGATTATATGATTGAGCTCCGCGCTTCCAACATGGATGTGGTGCAGCCTTATGCCGAGAAATATGGCGTACAATTCTTTGCAGGTAAGCGTCCATGGGAGCAAAAAGTGGATATCGCCATCCCTTGCGCCATCCAAAACGAACTAAACGAAGAGGATGCTCGCAAACTGATTGCCAATGGCTGCCAACTGATTGCAGAGGCATCCAACATGGGCTGCACAGCCGAAGCGGCCAATCTGGCCACAAAGGAGATCACTTTTGGCCCGGGCAAAGCCGTAAATG
>NZ_PZKN01000241.1 GCF_003046795.1 Desulfonatronum sp. SC1
GTTCTCGAGAAGGCTAAGCGCATGGTAGAGTGTGGACACGATGTGGTTATTCTCCTCGATTCCATCACCCGTTTGGCACGTGCCTATAACACCGTGTCGCCAGCTTCGGGTAAGGTGCTCTCGGGTGGAGTGGATGCCAATGCACTGCATAAACCCAAACGGTTCTTTGGTGCAGCCCGCAACATCGAAGGTGGTGGTTCACTCACCATTTTGGCCACTGCCCTTACCGAAACCGGCTCAAAAATGGATGACGTAATATTTGAAGAGTTTAAAGGAACCGGTAACATGGAGCTTCAGTTGGATCGCAAGCTTGCCAATAAACGCGTATTCCCATCTGTCGACATCATGTCGTCGAGCACCCGAAGAGAAGATTTGCTACTTGACA
>NZ_PZKN01000242.1 GCF_003046795.1 Desulfonatronum sp. SC1
ACTAAATCCAACTATTAACTATGAAGCTTATACTGGTAGATGACAATGCGATATTCCGGGACAATCTGAAAATGTACCTGGAGATTGAGTTAAACCATAAAGTAATTGCAGAAGCATCAAGTGGAGAGGAATTTCTGAAATTACAAAACATAGCGGAAGCAGAAGTGATACTGATGGATATCAACATGGGAGCCATCAACGGACTGGAGGCGACTCAGCTTATTTTAAGAGAATTTCATCACTTAAAAATCATTGCAGTTACGTTTGACATTCAAAATTCATTTTTACGAAGAATTATTGAATCGGGGTTTAAAGGCTTCGTAAATAAAACGGATGTCTACAAAATGCTAAATTCCACTTTAGAAGATGTGTACAATGGGAAAT
>NZ_PZKN01000243.1 GCF_003046795.1 Desulfonatronum sp. SC1
GACAAAAGCCGCGTAACAACCTCTTATACAAGTCAGTCCGCTGCCCCATTCGCTTAATACCGGCCTTCACATCAAGCCCCTCAATGGATGGAAAATCCACCACGTCTGAATCTGATTCAGTGATTTGCGCGCCAGCCGGAATGTTTTCTTCACCAAAAACAAGGCGATAAATTACACCAAACAACTCCTCCGGATCAATGGGTTTAGCTACCATACCGACCATACCCGCTTGCAGACAAAGTGCTTCCACGTCACCAAAAGCTTCGGCTGTCATGGCAGCCACCGGCACATCGTGCCAGCCTTCTACGGCCTTTAAGTGGCGGGTTGCTGCATATCCGTCCATTTCCGGCATATTGATATCCATCAACACCACATCATACGGA
>NZ_PZKN01000244.1 GCF_003046795.1 Desulfonatronum sp. SC1
GGAGTCGGCAGTGCATTCGGATGTTCAATTGCTGGAAGCGCTTCTGTTGGTGCCATGAAAAAGAACCCCGACGGTTTTGGATCATTTCTTCTGTTAACCGCTCTGCCTGGTAGCCAGGGTCTTTACGGTTTTGCAGGCTACTTTCTTATGAGTGCATTCTTTGGATTGCTTAATGATCCCACCTGGGCTCAGGCTTCTGCTGTATTTGGTTCAGGTTTGGCTGTAGGTCTTGTAGGTTTGCTGTCATCTTATCGTCAGGGACAGGTTTGTGCCAATGGTATTGCTGCTATTGGTTCAGGTCACGACGTAGCAGGTAAAACACTTATCCTCGCTGTATTCCCCGAACTATACGCCATTATTGCTCTGGCTGCTGCCTATATGAT
>NZ_PZKN01000245.1 GCF_003046795.1 Desulfonatronum sp. SC1
GTAACGCATTACACACTTCTGGAGCCTCTGGGCTATGTCTCTTTGGTTGAGTGCCGTCTTGAAACCGGCCGTACACATCAGATTCGTGCGCATTTCAGATACATCGGTCATCCGCTTTTCAACGATGAACGGTATGGAGGCAATCAGATATTAAAAGGCACTACATTCACCAAATACAAACAATTTGTTGAAAACTGCTTCAACATTCTGCCCCGGCAGGCACTACACGCCAAAACGCTTGGATTTAGCCATCCAGCAACCGGTGAATATATGGAATTTGATTCCGAGTTGCCCAACGACATCACCACAGTGGTTGAAAAATGGCGAACTTATATTGGTGGAAGAGAAATTGATTAGCTTTAAAAATATCTCAGTTGATGAA
>NZ_PZKN01000246.1 GCF_003046795.1 Desulfonatronum sp. SC1
CGGCTCGTACCTGTTTTATAAGGATGGACTTTAGTCCATTCAACTGCATAAGTGTGCGTTCTAATAGAGCCGTAGGCTCGGCACATCTTGGCAGTTTGTAAAAATGCATCGTTCCTCCGGAACTCAACGCAACTTTCGATATTGTTTTAACCGGATTAAAATCCGGCCTTATAAAATCATCCGTTCCTCCGGAACTTTTTTAGAATAGAGCTTTTTTTGCCAGAGCCGTCGGCTCGTACCTGTTTTATAAGGATGGACTTTAGTCCATTCAACTGCATAAGTGTACGTTCTAATAGAGCCGTAGGCTTGGCACATCTTGGTAGTTTGTAAAAATGCATCGTTCCTCAGGAACTCTACTACACTTATGGTTTGGTTTTAACC
>NZ_PZKN01000247.1 GCF_003046795.1 Desulfonatronum sp. SC1
CAGTGATGCCGCCTTTAAACACAGCCGATGCGCCAGGTATGGATGTCATTAAATGTGACAAATAGCCGCCCGAGCAACTTTCAGCAAAAGCAATGGTGGCATTTTTTTGTATTAGAATGTTCATTAACGCAGTCTGTGGCAACTCATCGTCATAGCCAAAAATATGTTCGCCAATTATTGGATAAAGTGCTGATACGGCTTTATCAATTGCCGCATCAATGGCTGATGCATCTTTGCCCCTGCCACTTAAGCGTAGGCGCAACTTTCCCGGTGATGGCAAATACGCTACTTTAAGAAAATCAGGGATGGCGTCTTCCCATTGTGCAAGCATCTCGGCCAAAACGGCTTCCGGAATATTAAACACATGTACGGTTTTATGT
>NZ_PZKN01000248.1 GCF_003046795.1 Desulfonatronum sp. SC1
TGGTAAGTTCATTGCCGGAGATGGTTACTGCTTCAGGTTCAGGTCCGCTGAATGCTATTGCTCGATTGTATTGCCTATCCAAAGCCCATAAAGCCAATCGCTCACCTACATCTGTCTTGTTGGCGGGGTGAATATTATCCACGTTGCCAATGTCGAGTGTCACAGCCATGCCAGTGTTTGGTATCACCAGCATTCTGCGTTGGGCTTCGCGCAGGTTGGCCGATGAGGTGCCTTCTGCATCACCATAACGCCATGGTGCAATTTGTACATAGTAAAATGGCATTGTTTCATTGTCAAACTGTTTTCTCCAATCTGTTACCAGCATCGATTTTAGTCGCATGTACTGATTGGCGCGGCCAACGTTTGACTCACCCTGATAC
>NZ_PZKN01000249.1 GCF_003046795.1 Desulfonatronum sp. SC1
ATCTATCTCTCAAAAAATGCTCAACCCAGAGAAGCCATTGAAGAGATTCTAAACAGTGGATCAAAAAATGAGGTTCCTGCTGAGATGTTTATTCTACTGGGACATTTACAAGAAGCCAACAACGACATCCGAAGGGCACATGCAAGCTACTCCCATGCCATCGAGCTGGATTCCTTGTGCGATGAAGGATACTATGAGCGTGGGCGTTTGACGATGCACCATGCATCAAATCAAGCGCGCGCACTTGAAGATCTCACCCGGGCATCACAACTAAACCCCTCCCTGCCTGGCGTATTTACAATGCTAGGAAACATCCGCCTAAATCAAAATGATTATCTTGTGGCAATCAGGGATTTTGACCGGGCACTCCTTAACAATCC
>NZ_PZKN01000250.1 GCF_003046795.1 Desulfonatronum sp. SC1
GTATTGATTAGGCTGCTTAAGCCGTTGGAATACTATGCGGAGAAGTATGGAACCTGGAGGTACGGGCTTAATAAGCTCTACCTGTTGATGGAGAAACAACACAACCGCGGCCAGGATGGCGCCGGGGTGGTAAATCTGAAGCTGGACCAGCCGGCCGGAAAGAAATACCTGTTCCGCGAGCGTTCAAACCTGAGTAATCCCATCCAGGATGTATTTGCCCGCATTTTTAAGCATTTTGCCTACGACGACGGACACAATCACGAACTCTTTTGTAACCCTGCATGGGCAAAGGAGAATTTGCCTTTTGCCGGCGAACTCTATCTGGGCCACTTGCGATACGGTACTTTCGGAAACAGCTCTCTCGACTATGTGCATCCGG
>NZ_PZKN01000251.1 GCF_003046795.1 Desulfonatronum sp. SC1
GGTTATACCTCTCTAATATATCAACGGAACCATCAGTTGAGCCTCCATCTATAATAATTAATTCAAAGTTTCTATAATCCTGATTAATAATTGAAAGAATAGTCTCTTCTAAAAACTCTGCTTGATTAAAGGATGGTACAATTATAGATAATTTAGGATTCATTACTTTGGCTTAAAAAAATTTAACAAAAACATGTCGAATATAACATCATGCCATGTCTAATGGCCTACGTTAAAAAAAGTGTACTTCTGAAAACTTTGTTCTATATGATTGCATACTTAGAGAAAGTTGCATAGATTAATAATAGAAATCTTCGTCCTAGAGTTGCCAATCATATCTAAATCAAAAACTACCCAATTAAAAATAGCGTCTTATCAT
>NZ_PZKN01000252.1 GCF_003046795.1 Desulfonatronum sp. SC1
CTCTAATGGAAGAGCATGATTTAAAGGCAAAGGACTTAGTCAATATCTTAGATTTATCGAAAGGAACAGTCTCTAAGATTTTAAATTACCACAAGGGACTTTCGAAAGATACAATAAGAAGACTTTCCGATTATTTTAAACTATCTCAAGAAGCTTTTAATAGACCTTACAAATTGATTCATGAAGTAAACAGACATTTCCGAAATGCAAGTCTGATGAATACAAGGAAAAATATGATTGAGGCATAAATAGCAACATTTGCACAACATCATATATAAAATATTGGGGTTTTAGTGTTTACATTAATATTTCTGCCCCGCACCAACTTTTGTAACGGCAGACAAAGACGCACACCGCAGCCCCAACAATTCACTTATGT
>NZ_PZKN01000253.1 GCF_003046795.1 Desulfonatronum sp. SC1
TAAATTTTTCCCTGTCGACATGTACAAGCTCCTCGGCAAAGTACGTCGAGTAGCTGGTCACGAAATGCACGCCGTCCATGGCGTCAATGACTGCCATGCCGTCTTCGGAATTCATGCCCTTGTCCAACAGGAGTTTAACAGATTGAACGTCATTTTTTTTGAAAACGCAAGTGATTTCGGTGTGTTAAGTCGCCAATTCCTGTAAGACCCCACTGCTCACTCCGTAGCCCATGGCCTTCAGTATCTGGGCCTGGGCGTCGCTTGGTTCCTCAAGCTTGCGGGTCGCTTTTCGTGCCCCGGCATTCCAACAAAGACATGAATGGAGTGTGCGCATCTGCTGCATTGT
>NZ_PZKN01000254.1 GCF_003046795.1 Desulfonatronum sp. SC1
AAATGGTTAGATTGCACATCCACAAGAGAAGGCAAAGCAGGCACTCCTAACATAACCACTTGTTTTATTAATATTTTCTCTCAACTTGTTCTTATGAACCGCCGCGCAGGCGGCTTAGAAAATCCAGAACCTCTCCGGCTCCCTGAACATCCTATGAACCGCCGCGCAGGCGGCTTAGAAATTGGAGAAATTCGCCGTCACCTGATCCACGCAATGAACCGCCGCGCAGGCGGCTTAGAAACTAAGTTTATATCACCGTTTACCCCGACACCTATGAACCGCCGCGCAGGCGGCTTAGAAATCGTGGAGGAGATGCACCGTTTCAAACACTGAATGAACC
>NZ_PZKN01000255.1 GCF_003046795.1 Desulfonatronum sp. SC1
TAAAATTAAACGTTTTTTTGACAAAAAAGCAGAGATATCAGTAGGGTCTTACGCAAAGGGCCAGGTTAACATGCAGAAATTATTGCGGAAAAGGCTGGATTTGGCGCGATGCGGTTAAAGTCCTGTCCAAGACCACAGTCACGTCTTGCCGACCATATTTTCGCATGGCATCCAAAACGTCTTCCAGAACGCACTGAAACACCTTGGAATCATGGCAGTTGCCCTCGTATTCGCGATAGAAAAACGGCAG
>NZ_PZKN01000256.1 GCF_003046795.1 Desulfonatronum sp. SC1
CTGCCGTTTTTCTATCGCGAATACGAGGGCAACTGCCATGATTCCAAGGTGTTTCAGTGCGTTCTGGAAGACGTTTTGGATGCCATGCGAAAATATGGTCGGCAAGACGTGACTGTGGTCTTGGACAAGGGCATGAATTCCGAAGACGGCATGGCAGTCATTGACGCCATGGACGGCGTGCATTTCGTGACCAGCTACTCGACGTACTTTGCCGAGGAGCTTGTACATGTCGACAGGGAAAAATTTA